>JBGUMF010000016.1:0-13550 GCA_045116675.1 Bacteroidales bacterium | reverse complement strand
TTAGAGAAAGCCAATAATCAACTCCCAATGCCCATAAAACCTTTACTCCTTTTTTTTTTTAATTCTTAAATTATTTAATATTTTTACCCCCCCCCCCCAAAAAAAAAAAAAAAAAACTATAAGCCAACGGCCAACAGCTAACGGCTAACGGCCAAACTATTTTACAGAGATAATTATAAAAGAAATGGCGAACAAATTCATGGATACAGGCCTGCTTGATCGGGCGATTGTTTTTGCCGTCAAGGCGCATCACAACAGCGAGCGGCGCGGCAAGGGCTTCCCGTATGTCGTGCACCCGATGGAGGCCGTTGAGATAGTGGCCACTATCACGACCGACCAGGAACTTCTGGCCGCCGCAGCGCTGCATGATACCATCGAGGACACCGACGTGACGGTGGAACAGATACGTGCGGAGTTCGGCGACCGTATAGCAGATATCGTGCAGACAGAGAGCGACCGGCATATGGAAGGTGTGAGCGAAGCGGAGAGCTGGCACGACCGCAAGCGGGCGGCTATTGAGCGCCTGGCTGCCGCTCCGCATGATGCGAAGATAGTGGCATTGGGCGACAAACTGAGCAATATGCGGGCCATTTGGCGCGATTATCAGCTTAAAGGCGATGAATTGTGGAAGATTTTCCATGTGACGGACAAGTCCTCGCATGAATGGCACTACCGTGGCCTGGCTGCATCGCTGGAAGCTCTGGGCGACACTTTCGCCTATAAGGAATTTGTACGTTTAATAGATGAGGTTTTTGAAAAATGAAAGTCAGAATTACGGCCATACGGAAGGCCGACTATACGGATTTGCAGGCGGTTTACGAGAACCCCATCGAGCACGCATGTGATGTGTGTGCGGGACAGACCTGGATTTCTGAAAACGGCGGAAAGCCGGACGGCTTGTGTGAAAGTGCGTGGGAATCCATGCGCTGGTTTGTGCAGGAGCTGGCGGCTGGGCGCGGCAACTTCTACGACGGCTGGATGAAGAACCCCCATTCGGCCATGATCAGCTGTAACGACGGCTTCCGCCCGGTGAGTTTTTATTTGGAGGCAATGGAAGAATCTGTCCGGTTTTAGTTGCCAAAAAAAGATTACTTTTGCCGAATTAAATCCACTTTAATGAGAAAAATATTCATCATGGCAGTTGCGGTACTCGCTTTCGCCGCCTGCACAAGCAAAACGGAAGCATCAAAATCAAAAGAAGAAAAAACAATGCAAACAGACAATGGACTGAAATGTGACAATCTGCAGGGTTGCCTGAAAGATTCGACCGGAAGACAGTTGAAAGTGTTGCTCATCAACGGTAGTCCGCGCAAGGAGGGCAACACCTATTTGGCCCTTATGGAAGCTGCCCGACAGTTGGAGAAGCACGGCATTGCCACCGAGCTGTTGCAGATTGGGACCCAGCCCATGCGCGGCTGTATCGCCTGCAACCACTGCAAAAAGACAGGCCGCTGTGCATTTGACGACGATCTCTGCAACCGCGCCATCGATCTGATGGCCGAGTGTGACGCCATCATTGTGGGCTCGCCCACCTATTACGGTCAGCCCAACGGTACGCTGCTCAGCCTAGTGCAGCGCATGTGCTATGCCGCACCCCATCTGATGCAGAACAAGCCCGCCGCAGCCGTGGCGGTTTGCCGCAGGGGCGGTGCCTCGGCAGTGTACCAGACGCTGCTGATGCCTTTCCAGATGCTCAATATGCCCATCGTCACCTCCCAGTATTGGAATATCGTCTATGGACGCGATGAAGGTGAGGCCGCTTTGGATGCGGAGGGCTTGCAGACCATGCGCACGATGGCCAACAATATGGCCTGGATGCTGCAGATGATTCATGATGAAAACGCTGGGTGCCCGCAACGGGAAGAGGAACGCAAAGTGACGAATTTTATCAAGTAAAATCATTTTATAGGTTGCATTAAAATCTTACTTTTGCCTCTCGTTTCAGTATTAAAATATTAAGAGGTATGAATCCTGCTTTTCACACTATTGATATTGTCATTTTTGCAGCCTACCTGCTGCTGATTGTAGGTCTGGGCATCTGGATTTCCCATCGGAAGAAGAATAAAGAGAAGACCGCTGAGGACTATTTTCTGGCAGGCAAGTCCTTGCCGTGGTGGACGATAGGCGCGTCGCTGATTGCCGCGAACATCTCGGCGGAGCAGTTTATCGGCATGTCGGGTTCGGGCTTTGCGGGTGGTTTTGCCGTGGCCTCCTATGAATTCATGGCTGCCATCACCCTCATTATCGTGGCCAAATTCTTCATGCCCGTGTTTGTGAAACAGGGTATCTACACCATCCCCCAATTTGTGGAGCAACGGTATTCCCGGAACCTTAAGACCATCCTTGCGGTTTTCTGGCTGGGCCTTTTCATTTTCGTGAATCTCACCTCGGTACTCTTCCTCGGTGCCAAAGCCATCGACACCATCATTGGAGTGGGGGATGGCACACTGATTATGCCCGCTATCCTCGGGTTAGGCCTCATTGCTGCCCTCTATTCCATCACGGGAGGCCTCTCTTCTGTGGCGTGGACCGACATTCTGCAGGTGTTCCTGCTCGTTCTGGGCGGCATCATCACCACGGTGGTTGCACTGCATGTCATCAGTCCTGACGGCTCCATCACGCACGGCATACGCCACCTCACGGATGTGGCCGGCGACCGGATGCATCTGATCCTGCCCAAAGACAATCCCGAATACCATAATCTGCCCGGCATCGCGATGCTGATTGGAGGACTATGGGTTGCGAATCTGTATTATTGGGGCTTCAACCAATACATTATCCAGCGGGCGTTTGCGGCCAAGTCGCTGCCAGAGGCACAGAAGGGTTTGGCGTTCGCAGCGTTCCTCAAGCTGCTTATCCCGTTCATTGTAGTTGTTCCCGGCATTGTCGCCTATGTGATGTACACCGAGGGCTCTTTTGGTGCCGTGGAAGCGCTTACCAAGGCTAACGGCGCGCTCAATAACGACAACGCCTACCCGTGGCTCATCAGCACTTTTATTCCCACAGGTCTTAAGGGGTTGGTCCTCGCAGCATTAGCTGCGGCCATCGTCTCTTCGCTGGCCTCCATGCTTAATTCGGCATCCACCATTTACACCATGGATATCTACAAACCCTATATTGCCCCGAAGGTGAAGGAGAAAACAGGAAAGGATGTGAGCTTGGTTCTGGTGGGGCAGATTTCCGCCGGCCTTTTCCTCGTCATCGCCTGTCTTATTGCGCCGCTGCTTGGCAGTGTGGGTCAGATGTTCCAATACATCCAGGAATACACCGGTCTGGTGAGTCCCGGCATTCTCGCGCTGTTTCTCTTGGGACTGTTCTGGAAGAAGACTACGAACGAAGGAGCCATCACAGGTGTGGTACTGTCGATCCCCATTGCGCTGGCACTCAAGTTCTTGCCCATTGATATGCCTTTTATTGACCAGATGTTCTACACCTGTCTGCTTACGATGGCCATCATTGTGATGGTGAGTTTGTGCACTTGCAAAAAAGAGGATGATGCGCGTGCCATTTCCCTGACCGCCGACATGTTCCAGACCAGACGCGACTTTCACATAGCGGCATACGCGATATGTGTGCTGCTAGTGGTGATCTATGCTGTGTTCTGGTAATAAGGGGAGCCCCTTTTGGGGGGGAAGGATAATATGCTTTAAAACAGTTTGTTCTACAAGTTACTCCTCAATGGAGAACTTGTTGAGGAAGAATCCGTTCTTGCTGAGGCCGGAGACGTAGATGTTCTCATCATCGACAAATTCAATGCCGCGCATCACCTGATCGCCGTTGGACAGGACGCGCTGCGAGATTTCCTGGTCCGGTGTGAGGGTCATCAGCACGCACTTGGCATCTGTGTTTATCTTCAGCCCGCCCATGTTGCACACATTGCCGTTGCCAGGGTAGGGCACGTTCTTAGGGTCATCATTGAACAGGAAATAGAGATTGTTTTTGTGGCAGAAGGCGGAATAGGATATGTTGTTGTTCTTCCAGTTCTCCGGAATAATGCTGTTGCCGCCGATCTGCTGTTTCTCGATCATGGAGAAGGCGGAAGTTCCGTCGGCTTTCAGTGTGGCAATCAGGATGTTCTTGGTCAAAAGCTGATAGGTAGTGGTGTGGGTGTTCATGTCGTAGATTTCTTTCACGAAATGATGTTCGCCGCAGAGGGCAATGCTGCCGTTATCCAGCTCGTAAATGTCGTCCGCCGTGATGGAGTACTGTTGGTTGGCCAACACGCGTGCCAGACGGGCCGGGGCGTTCTTCTGCGCATAGTTGCTGCTGAAGTCGAAGCTCTTGGCCTCGGAGAAGGTTTCGGATTTGGTGTCGAAACGATAGAAGAAGTAGCCGTTTGACTGCGTCATGGTGTTCTGGTAGGTGTCGGTGAAGAAGCCTCCAATGGCCAAATCGCCGTTGGCCAGCACCTTGCCTGTGAAATTCTGCGGTTTGCCGAAAGTGGCGTCAGCGGTGAAGGTCTCCGAGCCGCTGCTGTTGGTCTTGATGACCTGGAACTGCACGTCCGAGACTTTGTTGCCCTTGACATTGCAGGTGTAGGCCGGCACGTAGATGTTGCCGTCGTTGTCCACTGACAGGTTGCCCAAGGAGAACGACTGCCCTTTGAATTGCGGCTTGACAGCCCCGTTCCATACGAACTCGCCTTCGTCGTTGATGACCACGGCGTGGAGGTTCTCCAACATGCTATTCTTGCCGGTGACCATGATCAGCGCGGCCATCAGCTTGCCGTTCGGGGATTTCGCCGTCTTGTAGGAAGGCCAGTAGTGGGAGTTGGCTGCTGTACTGACGGAATTGATGTCCGTGACGGAAACGGCACTCTCTTTTTTGTCGAAGGTGGCGATGGAGAATGAAACCATGTCGCCTTTCTTGTTGGTGCTCCGATAAAGGGCCACAATCTGGTCATCGGTGCTCAAGGCTCCCAACAGAGTGTGCATACCCGACAGACTGACGGACATGTCTTCGAATTTCATGGTGTTCTTGTCAACCACGTAGATGTGCTCGACGTTGGTCTTGGACCGGCTGGGCACAGCGACATAGAAGTAGTTATGGTCGGCATCTTGTCCGACGGGTGTTCCTATGATGCTCAGGCGCATGAGCCACATGTTGGAAACCGGTTTGGAAAGCATGGTCTTTTGTGCCTGAAGGTTAAGGATGGAAAGGAACAGACACAAGATGATAGCGATTTTTTTCATAGATTTTTTATTTATTGGTTTATTGATGATTATCTAATTGGAGTGCAAAGATATGTTTTTTTTAATAAACTATAGTGTACTTCTAATTGTTTGTTTTACCTCATATCTGCAGATGATGCGCTGTCTGTTAACCATACCTGAAGATAACATGCAGTAAAAAAATAACTTTATTTTACTATGATGAAAAAAAGCCGGATGGTTGCAGTGTGTTAATGATTTTTTCTTTGAAAAAAATAATATTGTTTACAATGGAAAAAATGATACTTTTGCATTTTTAAAGAAAAGATGTCCCGATATACACTATACGCCTTCCTGTTTTTTCTTATGATGGCCGTGCCGCAATGCATTCAGGCCCAAACTCCTGCAAAATATTGGATTCGTTTCAAGGATAAGGCGGGGACGCCCTATTCTGTACAACATCCCGAGGAATTTCTGTCCCCGCGTGCCATAGAGTTCCGTCAAAAACATGGCATTGCCATTGATGAGACGGACCTGCCGGTGAATCCGGACTACGTACGCCAGGTGCTGGCCACCGACAGTGCCAACCACCTGTGCGTGCAGTCGCGGTGGCTGAACGCCGTGACTGTGTATGTGGAGAATCCTCAGGCGGTTATGGCGATTTCGGAGTTGCCGTTTGTGGTGGAGATGGAGCGTACCTTGCGCATGTCGGAAACGGAGGCGGACACGCTGCCGGCGGCGCGCTACTCCTCCAAGGCGAAGCCCGCCTGCCATTATTATGCGGATGTGCGTCTTCATAAGGATTTTGACTACGGCAAATCCAATGAGCAGATTAGGATGAACAATGTCCACTGGCTGCACCGGATGGGCTTCAGGGGGGAGGATATGCGGATGATGGTGCTGGACGGTGGCTTCCGCAATGCCGACACGTTGGGATTTTTCAAGCGTATGCGCAAGGACCACCGGTTGTTGGGCGCACGCAATATGGTGATGGCCTCGGACAACCTGTTCCGCACGGCCACGCACGGCACATCGGTGCTTTCGTGCATCGCCTCGTATAAGCCCGGTGTGCTGGTGGGCACCGCCCCGATGGCGCAGTTCTATCTCTGCCAGACGGAAGACGGACGTACGGAGAACAAGATCGAGGAGGATAACTGGGTGGCCGGTATTGAGCTGGCCGACAGCTTAGGCTGTCAGATTTTGAACTCTTCATTAGGCTACACGGTGTTTGACGATTCCACCCAGATGCGCTCGTATGAGAACTTGGACGGCACGGTGAGTCGTGCTTCGATGGCCGCCTCCATAGCTGTGTCGAAAGGTATGGTTGTGTGCAACAGTGCGGGCAATGAGGGCTCGAAGGAATGGAAATATATTGGCGCTCCTGCGGATGCAAACGGCATCCTGACCGTTGGGGCAGTGGACTTCAATGGCAACCATGCCTTTTTCAGCTCTGTCGGTCCAGCGGCGGACGGGCGTGTGAAGCCGGACGTGTGTGCCGTGGGCTTCGGCACGTGGACGGCCAATGCCGGCGGTCGTGTCAACAAGTCCAGCGGCACCTCGTTCTCCTCGCCGCTAATGGCGGGCATGGTGACCTGCTTGTGGCAGGCATTCCCCGACAAGTCCAATGTGGAGGTCATGGAGGCGGTGCGCAAGAGCGGCAGCCGGCACGCGATGCCCGATGAAAAGATGGGCTATGGCATCCCGGATTTCCTGAAAGCCTATAATATGCTCCGTCAGCCGGCTCCCAATTACTACATCGTCTTCGATTCCTTTGTGGCAAAAGATAATGTGATCACACTGCATGTCGCGGCTGGGACCGAACCGTATGTCGCTCTGCCGAAGTCTGTTGCCCGCAAGGTCCATGCTCCCCGGATCAAGAGTGAGAACGGTCTCTATCATATTACCGTTGAGTTGCCTCCATTGCCGAAGTCCAAGCCTTACCGGGTGATGGACTTGGCGGTTCAGATCGGGAATGAAATGTTTTTTTATACCATTGCGCAAGAATAACAAAGCTATGAAAACATCCGACAACAGGGTAGCCCCAATAAAAGTCTCAACACTCTTCCTGATGGTTTTCGGGATGCTCACGCTTTCGTCCTGTGCCGCCTTGGACCGCTGGCTCTTCCGGGCATCCGATTATTCCATCTTCCCGTCCAAAAATGAGGATGAAAATCTGATTCAGGAGTGGGATTTATATTGGGACGATTGGGATTACGACATTTGGTATGATGAGAATGAGTACGAGTAACGTATCGCTCTTCTTTTTTACGCTTGTTCGCTTTCCGGGTATAGTTTGGCGCAGCGGTTGATGATGTCGGAAGCGTACTCGAAACCGGCATCGCATACCTTCTTCCCTTTGACGCCGTCGTAGCCCATGCCTAAATGCATCGTATCGTAGCCGGCCAGGATGGAGGCCAGCAACTTCCGATCACGCTTGCCCGCTGCCTCTTTGTACTTTTCTATCGAGGGCCTGCCTTTGCCGTTGCGCACTTGCAGCACCGCGTCCAGGGCAATCAGGCATCCATTCCACAGGGTGTTCCCCGCCATCTTGATGTACTTGCTGTCGGTGTAGATTTTCACCTCGGGGTCGTAGTTGGCCTTCTTGATGACTTCCTTCGCATTGGCCACATACCTCCAGGCCTCTTCAATGGGATTCTTTTTCTTCATAGATTTGTTTATAATTTGTTAATGTTTGAGGCTGCAAATATACAACGACAATCCCCGATTGTCAATAGCCTATTGAAAATTTTTTGTTATTGATAATCAGGTGATTAAAATGATGTGTTTAATATTTAACAATCAATAGTTAAATTTTACATATCTATTTGGAAGAAAATGGGGCGAGGTAGTCGAGGATTGGGATTTTCCAGATGGGCAGCACACCCCACCACCCACTATTATTTATTAACTGTTAATTATTAATTGTTAATTGTTCATTGTTTACTTCGCTAACCCCAGATGGCGGATGTAGTCTTCGATTTCGTTCACCAGCAGGTTCTTGCGGATAACCCGTTTGTCCTTGTCCAGCAGATACATGTACGGGATGGTGCGGGTTTCGTACAGGTCCTGGTTCTCGATGGACTGGTCGAAGTTCCAGCCGTGCAGGTAGTTGGCGGCGGCTTCGGATTGGAGATAGTGCTTCCAAAGCGCACGGTCGTTTTCCAGATATATGGTGAGCACCTTGAGCCTGCCACCCGCGATGGCGGCGTCCAAGACGGAGAACTGCTTCATGCGGCGGCGCACCTCCCGGCAGGTGCTGCACGATGGGTTGTGCAGGAAGAGCAGCAGGTACTCGCTTTGCGTCTCGTACAGGCTTGTGGTGTCGCCTTGGGCGGTGAGATAGCGGAAATCGGTGGCCCGCGAACCGTCCACATTCTTGTTGATGGTCTTCAGCTCATGCTCGTAGTAGGTTTTGCGCACGGCGTCAACGTCGGGGCGGGTGCGGAGGATGTGCTGCAGCATCTTGATGTAGGTGTGCTCCACCTTGTAGTCCGACATGTAGAAGCCGAGGTCGCGCTCCAGCCGGTCGAAGAACAGCAGGTGCGACTCGGGGTTGACTTGGGCCTTTTCCAACGCCTTCACAACGAAAGTGTCCAGCTCGGGCCGGTCCCACTGATAGACCAACTCGCGGCAATAGTATGAGAGCTTGTCCTCAGCCATGGGGGAGTTGAAGATGCGCGGGTCGCTCCACGGGAAGTTGTCGAAATAGTGCTCCATGACGAAGGCCTGGATCATGGGTGGATTGCCGTAGAGGGCTTGTGGCAGCTCCGGCATGGGTCGGCTCAGCTGCACGACGGAGGCTAACAGTGTGTTCGGGTACTTGGATAGAAGATCGCGGGTGTATTGTTCGCGTGCGGCGTTGATGCGTTGCGCGCGGACGGTCAGCGAGTCCACGATGCTGCGCAGCATGTATTGCGGAAGCTTCTGTGCATCCCGAAACTCGTTGTCCAGCGCCGCCAGCTGTTTGTCGTACAACCTCATCATCCGGTTGTATTCCTGATATTGGGTGTTTTCGGGGTTCTTGGAAAACACTAACCCTGTGTCGCACAATGTGATGGACATCTGCTGCTTGTTGGAGGAAATCAGTACGACACCCCGGTGTGTGGTGTCGGTGGTGATCCAATATACGCCGGGCTTGAGGGCGCTCTTCTCCTTAAATTGGACCTCATTCTGATAGGGACGCACCAGGTTGGTTCCGGATTTCTTCTTCCAGTTGAAACTCTGGATCCGTACGGAATCGCAGGTGATGCCCGTCAGTTTGATTCGGATATCCATCTGGGCAAAAACGGGTTGCCCGATCAGGAAGCAGCATAAGAGGATGGGAAATAAAAGGATGCGTTGGCGCATGGCGGACTAATTAAGGATGTGTAATTCTTTGATCTGGTCTTCAAGGTCGTTTTCCATCACGTTTCTACGAAGTATTTTTTTGTCTTTGTCCAATATAAACATATAGGGGATGGCCCGGGTGTCGTACAGGTTTTTTTCGGAGATGCTCTGGTCGAAGTTCCAGCCGTGCAGGTAGGTGGGGTTGGCTTCCGGCGAATGGATGTAGTTGTTCCAGACCTCGTTTTCATCTTCAAAATAGACGGTGAGCACTTTCAGCTTGCCGCTGGCGATAGCTCTGTTGAGGAAGGGGAAGTCGGCCATCATTTCCCGCACGCGCCGGCAGGTGGGGCAGGTGGGATGCTGAAGGTAGAGCAGGAGGTATTCGCTTTGGATGTCATAGAGGGTGGTCGTGTCGCCGGTGCTGGTCACGATACGGAAGTTGTTGGCCCGCTCGCCCTCGTTGTTCTTGTCGATGGCGTTCAGCTCGTAGGTGTAATGCCGTTTGTCCAGCTCGGAAATACCTTTGGTGGCGAGCATGTCTTTGAGCATGGTAATATACAGGCGCTCAATGCGATATGGGGATGCATGGTCGCCGAAAACCTTCTCTGTCTTTTCAAAGAAGATACGATGGGAGGTCGGGTCGGCTTTGGATGCGCGGAAGGCGGACAGGATGGCGGAATCCAGGATGGGACGGTTCCATTGTTGCATCAGCAGCGACAAGAATTCTTCTATTTGGGATTCACCCAGGGGTGTGCTGAAGATGCGGGAGTCTGACCATGGGAAGTTGTCGAAATAGTGCATCGTGTAGTATTCCATCATCTTGAAGCGGTTGTTAACGATGTCTTCCGGCGGAGACTGTATTTCGGTGGACGCTTGGATGATAGAGGCTAAAAGCGTGCCTTTGTTGGTGGCTGCCATCTGGTTTTGGTACTCTTTCTGGGCTTTCTGGATGCGTTTCGCCTTGACGTTCAACGAGTCCACCAATGTTTTTAACATGTATTGCGGCATGCTCCGCTGGGCCTCTTGGTATTCTCGGTTAAGAGCTGCCATTTGTTGTTCGAAATTATGCATCTGCTTCAGATATAGTGCATATTGCTCATTCTCTGGACTTCCGGAAAACTGGATTTCCTGTTCTTCGATGGTGATGTTGAAATTCTGGTTCTTCGAGGATGAGAGGATAAAGGCACCCGTCATGGAGCTGTCGCAAAGGATGAAATACAATCCTGGTTTCAGAGGTGTCTTGTTTTTGAATACCAGCGTTTTGGAATAAGGAAGGGTAGAGACTGTGTAATAGCTGGTGTCGGCCTGGTACCCTTGAATTATGACCGTTTTGTAGTCCTGGGGTGTGTTGAATTGGATGGTGATGTTGGTCTGGCCGGAACAACTTCCACGCGTGATGAGAAAAACCGTAAACAGGAACAGGGCTTTGCGCATATTGGTGTGGGATTAAGATTCTTGGTTTTGGATGATATTGGAAAAAGCCTTGCCGAAATAGCGTGGCAGGTCGGAGGCGATGAGTGAGGCCGGGTGGTTGTCTTGGGCGTAGAGGTCGCCGGCGAGACCGTGGATGTAAACGCCGAGGAGTGCGGTGGCCGCCGGCGAATGGCCTTGGGCCAGCAGGGCTAACAGCAGTCCGGTGAGTACGTCGCCGGAACCAGCGGTGGCCATGCCCTCATTGCCCGTGGTGTTGTAGAATTGATGGCCGTCGGGCATACTGATGAGGGTATGATGGCCTTTCAGGATGAGTATGATATTGTGTTTTTGGGCGAAGGCTTTGGCCTTTTCGGCCCGGTCGAAGCTGTCGGTGGAAGTTCCCGCCAAGCGCTCAAATTCCTTGAGGTGCGGCGTCAGGATGCTGTTGGCCGGAAGAAAAGGCAGCCAGGTCTTGTTCTCGGCCAGGATGTTCAGCGCGTCCGCATCGATGATGAGTGGCGTGTGGACGCTGTCCAGGATGTCTTTGAGGACGGAAACGGTTTGTGCGTTGCGGCCCAGCCCGGGCCCGATGGCAACGGTATGGATGTCCGTCTGCAGGGTGTTCCACTGGATATTGCTGACGTGACGGTCGTTGCAGTCCCGATGCAGGATGGCTTCCGGGAGTACGGCGGGGATGGCTTGTGCGGCGAGGGCGGCGGTGTGGACCGTCACCTTGCCGATGCCTCCGCGAAGGGCGGCGGTGGCGGCCAGGATGGCAGCCCCGGGCATATCGGCACTGCCGGCAACCAAAAGGCCGTGGCCGAAAGTGCCCTTGTGGGCAAACGGATTGCCGGGACGGAACAGCATCTGGGCCGTGTTATGCGAAATGAACTCTTTGCCCCATTGCAGGTCCGGCGGTACCATCATGCCAATGTCCATGATTTCGACGTTTCCGCAGAAAGGATACGCTTCCGGATGAAAGAACACTTCTTTGGGAAACTGCATGGTCAGGGTGGTCTGCGCCATGACGATGTTGTCGAAGGCCGGCACGGCACGGTCGGCATAGAGCCCGGAAGGGATGTCAATGGCGATGGTGTGGGCGTGGGAGGCGTTGATGGCGCGGATGGCGTCGGCGAAAATTCCTCCGACGGGTTTGTTCAGCCCGATGCCGAAAAGCGCGTCCACAATAAGGGCGTCTTCCGGAATCTCTATGGACTTGTGAGGGTCGAAGGTGCTTGAACAGGCATGTTGGTTACTTTGGACAAGGTCATCCCAACGTTGCAGGTTGATGCGCATATCGTCTGTGGTCCGGGAGTTTTCCTCCTGACACAGAATGACATGGATGTTGCAGGTTTGTAGGCTGGCATATAGTAGCTGTCGGGCTATCACTAGTCCGTCGCCGCCGTTGTTCCCCGGTCCGCAGAAGATGTAGATGTCCGGAATGTGGGTGACGGGGAATGTGGCGAGGATGTGCCGGGCACACGCAGTGCCAGCCCGTTCCATCAGGTTAGTGGATGAAACCGGCTCGTGGAGCATCGTGTGTTGCTCGCACTGGCGAATGGCTTCCGCTGATAGGATGCAGGGTGGCTGTTGCAGTTGTTTTTCTCTCATATCCATAAAGCCTGCAAAAGTACATTTTTTATAATAAGTTGTTCTCCACAAAACTGAAGTATCTGCTTTTATGTATGATGACATGGTCCATCAGCTGGATGTTGAAGATGTTGGCCGCCTGTTGGATCTGTCTGGTCAGCTGGATGTCAGTCTGACTGGGTTTGACGGATCCCGAGGGGTGGTTGTGGCATAGGATGATGGCGGTGGCATCCTGCATGATGGCCTGTTGGAGGATGATGCGGACATCGACGAGCGTGCTCGTCACCCCGCCTTTCCCGATTTGGCACACGTTGAGGATGTGTGTGGCGGCGTTGAGCAGGATGACCCAGAACTCTTCGTGTTTCAGATGCGCGTTCCGTGTCTGCATGATCTTGACAATGTCCGATGAGTCGCGGACTCGTTGCCGTTCTCCCACATTCTCCGTCTGCATACGTCTTCCGATTTCAAAGGCAGTAAGGATGGAAATGGCTTTGGCCTTTCCGATGCCTTTGATGCCGGTGAGCTGTTGCAGGGACAGGTCCGACACATTGTTGAGTTTATTGTCGCAGGTGTTGAGTAGGCGCTTGGCCAGGTCCACGGCGTTGTCCGTGGCGTTGCCCGTGCGGAGCAGGATGGCAAGCAGCTCGGCATTGGAGAGTGCGGAGGCCCCATTTGTGGCGAATTTCTCCCGCGGACGGTCTTGTTCGCTCCAGTCCGGAATGGTAAGACGGTCGGCGGATTCGCTCCCTTTCATCACACGGTGTGTGCGCGCTTCAGCAGGTAGGGTAGGAGAATCTGGTCGAACCCTTGGGTGATGTCGGCCGGGATGACGTCAATCTGGTATTGTCCGCACTTGACTTTGATTTCGTGGAAGAAATCATGGATGGTGTTCTGGTAGAACTCGCGGATGTTGTTGGCATGGACCTTGATTTCACGTTCGGTCTCCATATCCACGAACTTGTACAGGCGGTTTTCGAAGGCGAAGTCGTATTCGAGGCTCTTGTCGAAGGTGTGGAACAGCAGCACTTCGTGCTTGTTGTGGCGAAGATGTCCCAATGCCAGCATCATCTC
>JBGUMF010000015.1:0-39923 GCA_045116675.1 Bacteroidales bacterium | reverse complement strand
GGTCGGCACCGACGGCCTGCTGAAAATCGAATCGTACATGCTGACGCAACTCAACATGCCGAACCCGATATTCCTGGACAATGCCGCCTGGACCGCTCTGCGCACATTCGGTATCGCCCCTCCGCTGCCGGAGAACTGGGTCACGGCCGTGGTCTCCCTGGTGGGCCTCGACTCACTCCCGCTGGCACACCCTGCCACCGACACGGTGCATTTCCGCACATATAAGCCGAGTCTTCCTGTCCCGACAATCACACCGGCAAACGGCACCTATCCCGACAGCGTGGTGGTCACCATCTCATGCAGCAATCTGGATGCCGCCATCCGCTACACGCTGGACAATTCTGAACCCACGGAGACTTCCACGTTGTACACGGGCCCGTTCTCCCTTACGACAAACACCACTGTCAAGGCCAAGGCCTTCCTGACCAACTGGAATCCTTCCGATGCTGCCGCTGTTGCCACCTACACCATCGCACACGAACCTGCATTGGCCGTGTCGGTGGACACCCTGATGCTGTATAATCCAACCGGTATTCCAATGGGATACTCCTTTGACGTCACCTCCGCGTTTGTCACCACCCCCATCACCCTCACATGTGACAACTCCTGCTTCATCTTCTCACCGGCCACCATTCCGGTAGGCACCAACTCTGCCAACGTGCAGATTTCGTATAACTGCAGCAACTATCCGGGCTTTGGCAACCTTACGGTGACGGGCGACACGATGACGCGGCACATTGCCCTCATCGCGATGACCAAGCTGCCGGCACCCACCTTCACGCCGGCTACCGGCACGAGCGACACGCTGATTAACGTCACCATTGCCTGCTCCGAGCCGAGTGCCATTATCAGTTACTCCCTGAATGGTGCTGCCAATCAAGTCTATACCGGCCCCATCACGCTGAACACGCCGGGCACATATACGATTACCGCTATGGCAGATGGTATGTACTGGCTGCCGAGCAATCAGGCGACCGCCACCTATACCGTCACCGCACCGGCACCGCCCGCACCGGTAGAGAATCCTGTCATCAGCCCGAACAGTGGTTTCTCCTATAATCCTGTCCAGGTGAGCATCACCTGCCCCACGCAAGGCGCAGACATCTACTACACCACAGATGGCACCACGCCCACCACGGCATCCACACATTACACCGCTCCGTTCACGGTTTCCACCAGCACCACGGTGAAGGCCAAGGCTTTCCAGACAGGTCATGAGGCCAGCGGCGTGGTCAGTGCCAACTACACCTTCCCGGTAGAGGTAGCCAACATTGCCGCCTTCAAGGCAGCCAACACCGCCACCAACAACACGATCTACAAGATTACGGGTGATGTAACCTTTGTATATGAGAACGGTGCCAACTTCTACATCCAGGATGCTACCGGCGGCCTGCTCATCTATGACGTTGGCGATTCCATCAGCGGCACTTACAACGAAGGCGATGTCATCAGCGGCGGCATCTGCGGCACTTACACGCTGTACAACGGTCTGGTGGAGATGAAGCCCTCCCGCAACATTGCGGTTTCCACCACCAACACCGGTGCAGTGGCTCCGGTTATCACCGATGTGGCCACCATCATCAGCCAGTACGACAACTTCGAATCCCGTTTAGTCACGATGCAGCAGGTGACCTTCACCAGCGGAGTCACGTTTACCAACAACAATGCCAGCAATGCCAACATCGAGCAGAACGGTTCCACCATGGTGGTTCGTAGCGTGTTCAAGAACCTCGACATGACGATCCCCGCCGGCCAGGTGGCCGACGTGACCGGCTTCGTGCTGCGTTACATCAACAACGAAAACACCAGCTACCAGATAGCTCCGAGAGGCAACAACGACATTGTCTTCGCTTCCACGCCACAACAGGATACGGTAGCCACCCCGGTTATCACCGTGAATCCGCTGACCAATGGCATGCACAGTGTAAGCATCACATGCGCCACCGCCGATGCGGAGATTCATTACACCACGGACGGCACCACGCCAACCGCCGCTTCCAATGCCTACAGCGAATCCTTCATCGTGGGTAGTGGTACCACCATCAAGGCCATCGCCACGAAAGCGGGCATGGTGAACAGCGAGGTGGCCGTTTACACCGTTTCGGGCATTCAGAATTATGACAACGTCATTGAGCTCTACCCGAACCCCACCACCGACAAGTGTGTGGTGCGTTGCGCCGACAAAGTGCTGAACGTAGCCGTGTACAATGTCTTCGGCCAGTTGCTGGAGACGATACCCGCCGACGGCAACACCGTTGAGGTCAGCCTCAGCCAGTTCGCCACGGGCACCTACTTCCTGCGCGTCGCCACGGAGAACGGCGTCGCCACCCGCACAGTGGTGCGCAAATAACGCATACCTAACTATTACCATCATAGAATGACGGGTCTTCACGGCCCGTCATTTTTTATTATTACAAATAATCACCTTTTTTGTATTTTTGCATCGTTTTAACAATGTAAAACGTTTATTGAACACATCTCCTATTGATTTCAAGCCTATGAAAAAGATTCTCACCATATCGCTGCTGATGCTGATGGGATTGTCGGCCATCGCACAGACAAAGCAGACTTACGAATATGCGGTAAAGGACACCTTCCGACTGAAAATGGATGTCTATGCGCCCGCCAAGCAGAACGACCAACATGCGTGCCTCATCTATGCCTTCGGCGGCGGCTTCATCAACGGCTCGCGCAACGACACCGCACAGGTCAACCCGGCCAAACGCTGGGCCCTGGAACACGGGTTCGTCTTCGTGGCCATCGACTACCGTCTGGGATTGAAGGGGGTGCGGAACCTGTCCATAATCTCCGGCATCAAAAATTTCCAACGGGCCATAGACATGGCGGCGGAAGATATGATTGATGCCACCGCCTACATCTTAAAGCATTTATTAAAAACATCCCAATACACCATCAATCCGGACTATATCGTGACGATGGGCTGCAGTGCCGGGGCCATCACCGCCCTGCAGGCCGACTATTTCCTGGGCAACCGCACGCACAATGCCACCCAGCTGCCCGACACATTCCGTTATGCCGGCGTGATGTCGTTCGCCGGCGGCATATTCTCCACCAACGGCAAGGTCAAGTACCGCGTGCAGCCGCCGGCACCCACGCTCTTCTGCCACGGCACCGAGGACAACCTGGTGAACTACAAGCAGACGGAATTCGCCAATATCGGATTTTATGGCAGCCACGCCATCGTGAAACGCTTCGAGAAATACGATTACCCCTACTTTTTCCGCCGTTACCGTGAGATGGGCCACGAGATATCCATCGTATTTTTCATCCATGGGGACATGATGGAGAACTTCGTCAATGACTATGTTTTCCAAAAGCAGCATCTGAAAATAGACGAGTCGTATCGCAACCCCGCCCTTGACAAATACCGCTGGAAAAACTATAAGGTAAGGGATTTGAAAGGGATGTGATGCTGAAACACACGCACTGCCAATCCTATTCCCGCCATCCGTTCCAACCGGATTTTGTGTACTTTTGCGCCGTCAAACCAATCATCATTACCTATAATGAAAAAAATCACGTTTTCACTTCTGCTATGTAGCCTGCTCTGTCTTGCCACGCAAGCCCAGGACACCCTGCGCGTGCGCCAGCACCTCAACCAGCTCTGTTCACCCGCCATGCACGGGCGCGGCTACGCCTACCGTGGCGACAGCATCGCCGCCGAATACCTGCGCAACCAGTTCCGGCTGATGGGTCTGCAACCGTACTTCTTTGACGACTACTACCATCGCTACACCTTCAACATATACGCCATGGAAGGGAAAGTGGAGGCCATACTCAACAAGAAGGAGCTCACCCCGTGGGAGGATTTCAGCCTGGCACCCTACTCCGAAGCCGCCCACCAAACCTTCACCCTGCTGCCCGTCAGCGCCGACATCGTCCTGGATGGAGCCAAACTGCAGGCTTTCTGCGACAAGCATTACAAAATCATGAAATCCTGCCTGCTCTACCTTGACATGACCGCTGTCACGGACAACGAACAAGCCAAAAAGCTGAACCGGTTTTTCTACAGTCTCTCCCTTTTCAACGGGAAATATCCTTTCCGGGGCTTCGCCATTGGCGTGGAGGACATTCCGGTATGGTCGTTCTCGCCCGCACACCAGGAGTGCGAATATGTGCTCGCCTACCTTAAAAGCAATCTTGTACCCAAGAAAGGAGGCAACCTCCAACTCTCTTACGACAACCGTTTCATCAGGGACTATCGCACGCAGAACGTCTGTGCCGCTGTGCCGGGCACTTCCGTACCCGACAGCATCGTCATCATCGGCGGGCACTATGACCATCTGGGGCAGATGGGGTCCGATGTCATGTTCCCCGGATGCCACGACAACGCCTCCGGCACCGCCACCGTTTTGGAGATGGCGCACTACTTCAAAGAGCATCCGCTCCGCTACACCACCGTCTTCGTGCTCTTCAGCGGGGAGGAAGCCGGTCTGATGGGCTCATCCGCCTTCGTGCGCGACTCGCTGCTGGACTTTTCCAAGGTGAAGCTGATGCTGAACCTGGATTTGCTGTGCGGCGGCGACGATGGCTTCACTATCGTGAACGCCACCAGCGACAACACCAAGGACTTCTTCAACAGCCTGGTGGAGAAGAACGGAAGTACCCATTGGGTGAGCAAGGTAAACCCACGGAAAAACGCTGCCAACAGCGACCACTATCCTTTTTCCATGAAAGGCATGCCCGCCGTGTTCCTGTACACGATGGGAGGCAGGACAGGTGGTTACCACGCTCCCAGCGACCTGCCGGAAAACGCATCCCTGTCTCCGTTCACCGGCATCTTCAATCTGCTGATATACGGGCTTGAAAATCTGAAATAGACTAAAAATCCGAGCTCACCTCCTGAACATCCAGCAGGGAGTTGCGCCGATCGATATAGGAGATAATGTACGGCGATGTGCTACGGTAGCTGCACTTGGAAAGAATGATGCTGTTGGTGTGGCCGGTCTCCGCATCCTTGTCGGTGTCCCATTGCGCATAGTCCGTCACATATTTCACATGCCCCTGCCCTTCCGGAACATTCTTGAACTCCTGGCAGGTGCCATACTTGGCAAGCTGCGCCTTCAGCGTCTCATAATTATAACTGGTGCTGAGGTTGAAGCATACCATTACACTATATACAAGATGGGATTTCGAGGCGCAGCGCACCTCAAGTTTCACCTTCTCGCCCGCAAAAGTGCCCTTCATCACCACTTTGTTATCCTGATGGTTACTGACATCCTCCGTAAAGCCCTTGCCTTTCAGCTTGGACATAAACGTGGAGATGGTGCAGTTCATGTCGATGCCCATGAATTTCATGTGCTGGGATTGGGCGGGAGCCGCCAAGGCAAAGAGCCACAGAGCCAGGAGGCATATACATTTCTTCATATTCTAAATCCTTTAAATGATTGGGCGGCAAAGATACAAAAAAAGAGACGCTCTCTGCGTCTCTTTGTGACAGTCGGGGTGAGAAGACTCGAACTTCCGGCCTCTACGTCCCGAACGTAGCGCGCTACCAACTGCGCTACACCCCGCCGTGATTTGAGGCCGCAAAAATACATTTTTTTTTATTATGTCGGCACCTATCTGGTTTAAATTATTTTTTTTACTTTTGCGACAAGTTACTCTTATTGGGTTTCTACGCTTATTCGTTTGATAATTAATAACATAAAAAAATATTAATATGAAAAAAATCACTGACAACACATTCTGGGGCAAGCTGACGCTGATTCTGAACGTCCTTTTATTGGTGTTCTTCATCCTTTCCATGATTTTCCTGATGCGGTTTGACAAGACCAACAAAGCGGTTGTCTATGAGCGTGCCGCCTACGACAAGACCTACGAGAGTTTCATCATGGCCCAGCATCCGCTGAAGCAGGACAGCGCCGAGGTGGCCTACTACCAATACAAACTCGACACCCTCAAGCTGAAGACGGCTGCCACCCGCGACGAGAAGAAGACCTTGGCCGACGCTATCGAAGTGACCAAGAACACCCTTTCCGAGAAGCAGAAAATCATGGACACCCACCTGAAAGAGTTGGCCGAGAGCGAGGCTACATACGTTCCCGCCAAGGCCCATTGGGACGAGATCAACGCCGCCAACGACAAGACACGCTCCGCCTTCATCGTGATCTGCATCATCACCTTACTCGTCTTCCTTGCCAAGATTTTCGTCTTCGCCCATTACAACTACAAAAACTCCAAAAACCTGCATGCCATCGCCGACTGGATGAAAGTGGGAATGCCATCGTGGCTCGCCTACGTGTCCTGGATTATCCCGCTGTACAACCTTTTCAAACCCCTTTCCTTCTTCAAGGAGATTTGGGAGGAAACCGATTACGTTCTGGAAGACAAAGGTATTGTCACCTATACATCCGAGCAAAAAGACAATATGGTCGACAACAGCGGCTTGCACATAGCTATCTGGTGGATCCTGCTGTTGTGCAGCACCTGGCTGATGAGCTTCATCCTGTATAAGACCTTCTTCACCGTTGGTCCGCTCTTCCTGAAAGCCAGCCACGGCTTCATCGCCATCATCGCCATCATCATCCTTCTGCTCTGTATAGTGGAGGAAGCCTACCTTATCCTTTCATACAACAAGAAGAACAAAATGCTGGTGGACAACGCCGACAAATTCTAAGCAGATCACACGGGGGCCCCAACCGGTCCCCTTCTCTGAATAATCCTATCCCCTACGGTGCATTCCATGCACCGTTTTTTTGTGCAATATTGTCCCAACAACTCCATTATCGCCTGCGAGTCCAGCGCGCTCGTGCGGGGTATAGGCGTGCCCGCGCACACACGCGTGAGCCTGTTGTCCTCAAACGGCAACCGGTCCCACACCATCATGACGGACTCCAACTTTTCGTCAGCCCCAGAAAACTTATAATGGGCGAACAGGAAAGGGACCACCGTGTTGATGAGCAACGAGTCGGCCGTGGATGCGCCCAAGGCAACCCCATGTGGCACCGTCTCGCGACCAAAATGATAATGCGTGCGCCAATAGGTGTCGGCCGATACCGCAAAACACCGGCGTAATTTTTCCATATCGAAAGTGTTTAGCAGTGTTCCCAACAGATCCATGTCGCGGATAAGCAAGGCTGCCAGCTGCGCTATCCGCAGGCAGGGGAAATTGGATGGGCGCAGCCGCAGCAGATTCCAACGATCCTCCCCGATAGGATGCAGACCGTATTTGTATCGCAAATAATCGTATTCATATTTCAGCTTGGAGTAATAGGAGTCGCCCAAGGAATCCCCCAACATGCCCGCCTGCCCAAACAGGAGCGCGTTCACCTGCAGGGCGGAGTCCAGATGGCGCGACAGGATGCGGTACGGCAGGCTTCGGGCCAGCAGCTCAAACGCGTCGCCGTTGGTTTTGAATCCGAAACTCACCACCAGAAGGCGGTACAAGGCCTCGCGCCAGTCGCCCTGGCACCGGCGCACCGTGTCAAGCACCCACTCCTGCTTGCGAAGCAGCCGTTCCATGGCCATCGTGGAGACGAACGCCTGCACGGTCAGCGGGTCGCACACCTCTATCTTCGAGCGGCAGGCCAGCAGCTCCGGCGACCCGACCAGCTCGTCACAGCGACGGAATATCTCCTCCGGCACCCGCCCGCGCAGTTCCAGCGTAGGGTAACACTCGTTGGGCTGCCGCTCCACCTCCACATCGTGTTCATACACCACATGGAGAATCACCGAGCGGTACTTGGCATCCTCCTGATGCCGGTGCCGGTACCAGTCGGAGCTGCGCAGATGGATCTCCACGTCTCCCGCCCATGTGATGCCCCCAATCTGCACCACCGCCTGCCGGAAATCAGGTCCGGCATCACTGTTGGGATAGCCGGGAAACACTATCCTCAAAGGCTCTCCCGATGTTGTCCGCACACCCTCGTCCCTGAACAACCGATTCCCCCACACATATTGCAAAAACGCCTCCTTCATATCATCTTAATTTTTTCAGAAGCAAAGATATATTTTTATTACGTATTTCACAATAATAAAACATAATTTTCGTTATAAAATTACAATATATTCAAATATAGCATATTAAACACAAAATATGGATATAATTATAAATCAAAATTAACAATTAATAGTTAAATATGGAAACCGAGAAAAAGAGAACAGGGAACACGGGGGAGGAAATTGCCGCCGATTACATGATTTCGAAGGGCTACCGGATACTGGAACGAAACTGGCGGGTGGGACATTGGGAGGTGGATCTGATAGCCGAAAACGAGCGTTGGCTGGTGATTGCGGAGGTGAAGACGCGCAAGAACACGCTCTTTGGCGAACCGGAGGATTTCGTCACCTTACAGAAGCAGCGGAATCTGATCCGGGCGGCGGCGGCCTATATACGGCGCACACAGCAGGTGAAGGAAGTGCGTTTCGACATCATCTCCGTGGTGTTGCAGGCGGGCGTGCAGGGAGTGAAGCACATCGAGGACGCTTTCCAGCCCCGGTGGTGAAAAAAAAACGGATGCGCATTCACGCATCCGCTATAACAGGGAAAACCTATAAGCCGGGTTCTGTGTTCGGTTGTCATTTATCTAGGACCTGCGTCACCGCAGGCCTCTATCAACCTACCCTCCGAGTCGGACGAGCAGCCCTCAAGCCTCGGTTTATTTGGTCTTTCAACCCATAAGGTTTACCATCGCCGGCATCACTGACGGCGTCGTGAGCTCTTACCTCGCGTTTTCACCCTTACCCTTTCGGGCGGTATCTTTTCTGTGGCACTGTCTGTCATTCCGAGAATGCCTTCCCGTTAGGAAGTATGGTGCTCTGTGTTGCCCGGACTTTCCTCCCCCACATGACTGTGGCAGCGACAACCCGGTTTTCCCTATGGGGTTTAGTAATTCAGCATCACTGGCATGATAAGCATCAGAAGATCCTCATTCTCATCGAATTGCTCTATCGGGAGAATCAAGGCCGCACGGTTGGGCTTGGACATCTCGATGCGGATCTGGTCGCCGTCCATGTTCTCCAGCATTTCACGCAGGAATCTGGAGTTGAAGCCGATATCCATCTTTTCTCCGGCATATTCGCCGCTGATGACCTCAACTGCCTTGTTGGAGAAGTCCATATCCTCCGCTGTGATATTGGTGGCATCCTGTGACAGGGAGACGCGGATCTGGAAGGTGGACTGGTTGGAATAGATTCCGACGCGGCGGATAGACTTCAGGAAGTCCTCGCGCGAAACGATAAGATTATTCGGATTCTCCTTCGGGATGACCTTCTCGTAATCCGGATACTTGCCCTCCTTCAGTGAAGAGTACAGCACCAGGTTGTCGAACGAGAAGCGGATGTGGTTCTGTTCTTTGGAATACTCCACATGGACATTCTCATCGAGGCCGGTGAGGATGTTTTTCAGATGGGCAAGCGGTTTTTTCGGCAGAATGAACGAGGTGAGATCATCGGATTTCACCTTCGTATTGCGATAGCGGACCAGCTTGTGCGCATCGGTGGAGACGAAGGTGATACCCTCGTTGGAGAGCTCACACAGCACACCCATCATGGTAGGGCGCAGTTCGTCGGTACCGGTGGCGAAAAGGGTTTTGCTGATAGCCCGCTGAAGGATGGAGGCCTCGATATCGAAGAAGCTGGGGTTGGTCATCTCCTTGATTTGCGGATACTCGTTGCCGTCGAAGCAGGGGGCGTCATACTCGCCGTTGGCGGCGGTGAACTTGAAGATGTTCTTCTCCTCGTCGATGGCGAATACCAGCGGGGTTTCCGGGATGAGCTTCAGCGTTTCCAAGAGGGTTTTGGCGGGCACAGCCACGGCACCCTCGCCCTCCACATTCTCCAACTCTATTTCCGCCGTCATCGTGGAATCCAAATCCGAGGCCGTCAGCTTCAGCTTGTCATCCTTGATTGTTAACAGGAAATTGCCCAGAATGGCCATTGAGCTGTTGGAACTCATCACGCCACTGATGGCACTCAGATTACGATACAAGACATCACGGGATACAATAAATTTCATGCTATTTCATTTTAAAATTCAGACGGCAAAGATAAGTTTTTTTTTTATATGCGGCTGCAAAATTTTGACACCAACAAACGAAACGGAGATATGTTTTTTTTGTATCTTTGCGCCCTATTTAAATACCGCCTACTATGGTCATAGAAGAACTCAAGCAATCAGAAGCCCTGTTGGAGGGCCATTTCCTTCTCTCCTCCGGTCGTCACAGCGACCGTTATTGCCAGTGTGCCAAGCTGCTGCAATACCCTGACCGCGCCGAGCGCGTCATTGCCGTCATCACCGAACAGGTGAAAGACCTGCCCATCGACATGGTGGTGGGTCCGGCCATGGGCGGCATCATCGTGGCCTACGAGCTGGGGCGCCAGCTGGGCGTGCCCGCCATCTTCACGGAGCGGGTGGACAACCAGATGTGCCTGCGCCGCGGCTTCGAGGTGAAACCCGGACAGAAGCTGCTCATCACGGAAGACGTGGTCACCACGGGCAAATCCTCCCTCGAGACCATCGAGGTGCTCAAGTCCTTCGGGGCGGAGGTTATCGGCGTGGCCTGCCTGGCCGACCGCAGCGCCGGCGACTTCCCCTACCCCATCTACAGTGCCACCAAGCTGGACATACAGAGCTGGGCGGCGGATGAGTGCCCGCTCTGCCAGAAGGGCCTCCCGTTCGTGAAACCCGGCAGCCGCAAGTTCTAACCCGTCTGTCGAAACCACATTTCCCACGATGAAAAATCCAAGATTAGCCCAACGATACGCCAAAGCGCTGTTCGACTTCACGATGGAGCGCAATGAGCTGGAAGAGGTGTGTCAAGACCTCGGCAGCATCCGGAACCTGCTGAAGGAAAACCGCGAGCTGCTCAGCGTCCTGAACAGTCCCGTCATCACCCCCGCCAAGAAACATGCCGTCTTCGCCGGCATCTTCCAGGGGAACATCCACGAGACGACATTCCTGTTCCTGGACACCATCATACGCAAAAAGCGGGAGCCGGCCCTGGCCACCATCTGTGACGAGTTCATGCACTATTACAACGACCATCACCGCATCAAAGTCGCCACCCTGACCACCGCGCAGGCCCTCGACCCCCAGCTGGTGGAGCAGATACGCGCCATGCTGGCCGAGCAGACCCACTATAACATCACCATCAAAGAGGTCGTGCAACCCGACCTCATCGGCGGCATCATCGTCAAAATGGACGACTTCTATTTCGACGCGTCGGTTCTCTCCCGAATCAACAAGCTGAAACAGGAGTTCTCCCATAATGTTTACCAAGTGAATTTTTAACCTTATATTTTAATAGGATATGGCAGAAATCAAGCCTTCAGAAGTAACATCCATCCTGCGCCAACAACTGCAGAATCTCAATTTGAAGACAGAACTGGAAGAGACCGGCACCGTGCTGCTGGTCGGCGACGGCATCGCCCGCGTGTACGGGCTGCAGAATGCACGTTCCGGCGAATTGCTCACCTTTGAAACCCAGTCCGGCGGCGAGACCGTCACCGGCATCGCGCTCAACTTGGAAGAGGACAACGTGGGTGCCGTGCTCCTGGGCGACTCTAAGAGCCTGAACGAGGGTGACTTGTGCAAGCGCACGGGCCGCATCGCATCCATCAAAGTGGGCGAAGGCCTGCTGGGCCGCGTCATCAACACCTTAGGTGAGCCCATCGACGGCAAAGGTCCCATCGAAGGACAATTGTACGAGATGCCCATCGAGCGCAAGGCTCCGGGCGTTATCTTCCGCCAGCCCGTCAAGGAGCCGCTGCAGACCGGCCTCAAGGCCGTGGATGCCATGATTCCCATCGGACGCGGCCAGCGCGAGCTGATCATCGGCGACCGCCAGACCGGCAAGACGGCCATCGCGGTGGACACCATCATCAACCAGAAAGAGTTTTACGAGCAGGGTAACCCTGTTTACTGTATATATGTAGCTGTAGGACAGAAAGGTTCGTCCGTAGCCGCCCTGGTGAAGACCTTGACGGAGAAGGGCGCCATGCCCTACACCATCGTGGTCACCGCCACGGCCTCCGACGCCGCCGCCATGCAGTTCTACGCCCCCTTCGCGGGTGCCGCCATCGGCGAGTATTTCCGCGACACGGGCCGCAACGCCCTCATCATCTACGACGACCTCTCCAAACAGGCCGTCGCCTACCGTGAGGTTTCATTGCTGCTCCGTCGTCCCCCCGGGCGTGAAGCCTACCCCGGCGACGTCTTCTATCTGCATTCCCGTCTGTTGGAAAGAGCCGCCAAGATCATCGAGTCGGATGAGATTGCGGCCCAGATGAACGACCTGCCCGAAAGTATCAAACCGCTCGTGAAGGGTGGCGGCTCCCTGACCGCACTCCCCATCATCGAGACGCAGGCCGGCGACGTGTCCGCCTACATCCCCACCAATGTGATCTCCATCACCGACGGCCAGATATTCCTGGAGACCTCCCTGTTCAACGCCGGCGTGCGACCGGCCATCAACGTGGGTATCTCCGTGTCGCGTGTGGGTGGCAACGCCCAAATCAAATCCATGAAGAAAGTGGCCGGCACCCTGAAGCTCGACCAGGCGCAGTTCCGCGAGATGGAATCCTTCGCCAAGTTCGGCTCTGACGTGGACGCCGCCACCCAGTACGTCCTTGACAAGGGTATTCGTAACGTGGAAATCCTGAAACAGCCGCAATACACTCCGTACAAGGTGGAAGAGCAGATTGCCATCATCTTCTGCGGCTCCCGCGGCCTGCTCCAGAACATCCCCGTCCAGAACATCCGCAACTTCGAGACGGAATTCATCCACTTCATGCACGAACAACACCAGGACATCCTCGACACCCTGCGGTCCGGCAAAATCGACGATGAGATCATGCAGAAGCTCCAGCAAGCCTGCACCGAAGTGTCCAAAACCTACGAAGTCAGATAGTCATGGGCAATCTCAAGGAAATACGAACCCGCATCAGCTCCATCGAGTCCACGCAGAAGATCACCAGTTCCATGAAGCTGGTGTCGGCGGCCAAGCTCCGTCGTGCCCAGACCGCAATACAGTATCTGCGCCCCTACTCCGAAAAGCTGAACGACATCCTGCACAACCTCTCCGCGTCCGCCGAATCCATGGAAGAGATGCCGTTGGTGGAAAAGCGTGAACCGCAGAATGTCATCATCGTGGCCATCACCTCCAACAAAGGGTTATGCGGGGCCTTCAACGCCAACATCGTGAAAACCGTACACCATCTGGTGGAGAGCCGCTACGCCGCCCAACACAAGGAGGGCCGCGTGCAGTTGATATGCCTTGGCAAGAAAGGCCGGGAGCAGCTCAGCAAGACCTACCCTATACTGCTCTCCAACGACGAAATCATTGACAGTCCGGACTTTTCCGAGATGGCCCCCATCGGTGCCATGCTCACCGAACGTTTCCTCAAACATGAGGTGGACAAGGTGGACATCGTCTATAACCAGTTCCTCAATGCCGCCACCCAGCGGGTGACCGTGGAGCCGTTCCTGCCCATCTCCAACAGCGAAGAGGAAGCTTCTTCCGTCAAGCACGACTACATCATCGAGCCCTCGCCGGAAGAGCTGCTCACCGAGCTCATCCCGAAGATTCTGAAAACCCAGTTGTACAAAACACTCTGCGATTCCGTTGCATCGGAGCATGGCGCCCGCATGATCTCCATGACGAAAGCCACCGACAACGCTACGGAGATTCTGCGCGACCTGCGCCTCAAGTACAACAACGCCCGCCAGTCGTCCATCACCAACGAACTCATCGAGATCGTGAGCGGTGCCGAGGCACTGAAAGGGTGAGGTACTGGGAATTAACCGTTAACCGTTGGGATTGGTGATGAATTCAATCCCTGAAATATCATTTTAGATTACTCCTGCCCCAAGCGGGAAAAGCCTTTCCATATTGTGGCCATGTCCAAGCGGAGACTGTAATCGCGGGTATAGAGCGTTTCCGACAGCTCCAGCATTTCGTCCGAAAAGGTACATTCCGGGAAAGCGTCCTCCGGGTGGAGCACACCGGGCTTCAACAGGGCGGCGGCGGGATTGACACTGCCCGTGTGGCAACCCACCCAGCTCTTATTGCCCGCCAGGACGGTGAAGATATTGCGAACAAAGCCGCCTTTATCCTCCACAAACCAAATATCCACCCACAGGAAGAGCAGCAGCAACAGGGCGACCGTCACATCCAGCAGGCGTTTGCTGCGGAGATTCTGTTTCTGGACAATCGTCTGGACAGGAATCGTATAGAAATCCGCCGTGGAAAAGATGGAGTTGCTGCCAATGACGGAGCGGCTATCCTCCGGGGCAATCCGGTATTCCACCTGAAATTCCTGCAGGCGTCCCATCCAATCGATAATCTGGTCGGAGGGGACATCCTTGGCGCAAAAGATCACCTCGTTGAGGCGGTAGAGCCGGATCAGGTCCGGCAACTGGTCCACGCGCCCGATATGGGCCTGCGAAGGCTCGTCGGCGGGACATGTCAGCACCGCGCCCGTAAACTCGCTGTTCTCGCCCATCATCCGCACCATCGAGAGCACGCGCTCCACCTCCTCAGGGCCACCTACCACCGCCACACGGCGCAAACCCTGACGGTCAAAATAGCGCGCGCCAAGAGGCAGACGACGAAGCACATAACGGATCAGGTTGATGACCATCACCGACCACATGGCCCCGAAGAGCACCACGGCCCGCGAGTAGCGCATCGTCTCGGGCAACAATGCATAAACCAGCAAGATAGCCACCGTTCCCACAAAGATACCCTTGTTGACATTCTGCATCTTGATGGGCTTCCGATAACCCTGGCACAATGCCACTGAAACGAGCCACACCAGCACGTAGGCGGGTATCACCGCGTAGAAATAGAAAGCGGGATAAGCACTGTGACGCTGCGCCAGCACGTTGCTCTGCCAATAAAACGCCAATAGCAACATACCCGCATACACCGCCACAAAATCCAGCAAGGGCAGCAACAACTTAGTGCCAATCCGTTTCAGGGCCGCCAACGCCGCCCGGAACCATATCGCACAATCAATCAGAAAGTTAAATAATTTTGCATTCTTTTGGGAAAAATGCTTGCGGGCGAAAATCTGCATCGCCTTATAGAAGACATACACATAATTCAGACTTCCCGTCTTGGTGCTTTCGCCCTTATAATGGATGATTCGGGTTTCCGGAAAATAATAATTTTTATAGCCTCCCTGCAAAATCCTGTATGAGAGGTCAATATCCTCACCATACATAAAATAGTCCTCATCCAGCAGTCCCACCTTATCAAGCACGCTGCGGCGCAGCATCATGAAGGCCCCAGACAGCACCTCCACGGAGTGGATCTCATCGTTGCTGAGATAGGTCAGGTGGTATGTACCGAACCGCCGCGACTTGGGAAAGAGTTTCGACAGGCCGAACAGCTTGTAGAAAGCCACTGCCGGGAACGGGATTCCGCGCTTGGACTCGGGCAGGAACTCACCCTTGCCGTTCACCATCTTCACCCCTAACCCGCCGGCATCCGGCGTTTCATCCATAAAACGCAGACATTTCACAAACGTGTCTTCCTCCACCAGTGTGTCGGGATTGAGCAACAGCACATACTCGCCCGTGCAGATACGGATAGCCTGGTTGTTGGCGCGAGCAAAACCCACATTCTCCTCATTGGCAATGACATGCACCTGCGGGAAACGAGAAGCCAGCATCTCCAAAGAGTTGTCGGCGGAGTGGTTATCCACCACAAATACCTCACCGTCCACATCCTTCAGGGCCTTGAACACCGAGTTCAAAGCCTGTTCCAGAAAACACGAGACGTTGTAGTTGACGATGATGATGCTGAGTTTCATACGCTGCGGTTAGAAATAGGCCAGCACAGTCTTCTTCGACACCACCTTGTCGCCTTTGGACACAGCCACCTGCGCGTCAAGCGGGAGGAAGACATCCACGCGGGAGCCGAATTTGATCATCCCGACCTCATCACCCTGTTTGACGACATCGCCCACCTCGGGGTAGCTGATGATACGGCGCGCGATAAAGCCGGCAATCTGGCGGAAAAGGACCTTTTCCTGCTCGCTGCGGACCACCACAATAGTGTTGTGCTCGTTGTCCACCGATGACTTGGGCAGCTTGGCCAGCATATATTTCCCTGGATGGTAAGCGACATATTCGATGGTACCGTCAATCGGGTAGCTGTTCACATGCACATTATTGATGGACATGAAGATGGAAATCTTGATGCGCTCGTCCTTGAAGTACTCGTACTCGAAGGCCGGCCCGACCGAGAGGATGGTGCCGTCCGCCGGAGCAAGCACCCCGTTGTCCACCTTGTTGACAATACGGTACGGGACGCGGAAGAAACGCACAATCAGCGCACCCAGAACAATCATCACGGCATAGAACACCACATTCACCCACCACAGGTTGGCGAGGAACAGCACATAGCAAATGGTTGCCAGGACTATCGTCAGCAGGCTGACGATGATGATCATTCTTCCGGCCTGATGCAGTTTCATGAGGGATGGCTACTTGACGTACAGGATATACGTTCTGATAGGAATGTAGTTTTCAGACGAAATGGTGATGAACTGCCGCGGGTAGCGTTTGTCGTTGAGAAAATGCTCGCCCTCATACTTATATGTGTAGGAGACCTGGCGGGTAACGATACCGTCGGTGCGTACAATCTCCTCCTCCGTGGCTTTGTTGTTGACATAGTATCCGGCGAAACCCGCGTAGGCATAGGTCATGCCGTAGAAGGGGTTGAACGTCGTAGTGTCATACGTGAACGTGCGCGTCACCTCCTGGCGGAGGTCCGGATATCTTTGCACAATGGAGGCGATGTTCTTGTATTCCTTCTCCTTCTTTCCGGGATAATAGGTGATGTCCATGCTGCAGTGGAGGCTAAGGCCCTTCACACCGCTCTCCTCGACCATCTTGCAGATACGCTCTGCATTGCCCATATAAGAATTGTACAGTTTGCTCTTATACATTATATAATAACGGTCAAAGAAAGACTTGTCGTAGGTCTCCTCCACATGCTTGATGCGGGCGGTCTCCTCATCACGGGTAAACTCCGCCTCCTGACGTACCGTATCGTTCATGGAATAGGACATCGTCTTGAGAAGGCCGTCATCATCGTAGGTCATATCGATGGTTTCGGTGTACTTCTCACCCACATGGACCACTTTGGCCACCGTTTTATCCTTATTATAGGTAAAGTCGTATGTCTCCAACGAGTCGATGGTGATGTTCATCAGCATGCCTTTCTTGTCATACTGGTAAACCTCAGCCGGGTCACCCACTTCGCTGCGGTACCAGATCTTGCTGATTTTGCATTTGGGGTTATAGACTTCCACATTGGGCTGGCAGGATGAGAGGGTTGCCAGCAGTGCAGCAGCACATACAAGGAGAAAGAAACATCTCTTCATAGTATTCACTTTTTAATAATCGGTGGCAAAAATACAAAAAAAAATCCTATATTTGCAGCCGTTTCTTTATGAAATTCACACAATTAATATTTTAATACAAATCGCTATGGTAGAAAAAATTACTACAAGTCAGCAAGCCATTGACATGGAAGCCAGATATGGCGCCCACAACTATCACCCGCTGGATGTCGTCATATCGCGCGGCCAAGGTCCGTTCGTATGGGACGTGGAGGGCAAGAAATACTATGATTTCCTCTCCGCCTATTCCGCCGTCAACCAGGGTCACTGCCACCCGAAGATCATCGCCGCCATGATGGACCAGTGCCAGAAGGTTTGCCTGACCTCCCGTGCATTCTACAACGACTGTCTGGGACCTTATGAGAAATACGTCACGGAAACGTTCGGCTACGACAAGGTGCTGCCCATGAACTCCGGTGCCGAGGCTGACGAGACCGCCTTGAAGCTCGCCCGCCGTTGGGGTTACGACAAGAAGGGCATCCCTGAGAACCAGGCCAAGATCATCGTCTGCGAAGGCAACTTCCACGGACGTACCATCACCATCATCTCCCTCTCCATCGATCCGGACGCCTACGCCGGTTTCGGTCCCTTCACCCCGGGCTTCATCAAGATCCCGTACAACGATGTGGACGCGCTGGCCAAGGCCCTCGAAGATCCCATGGTCTGCGGTTTCCTCGTGGAACCCATCCAAGGTGAAGCCGGTGTCTATGTTCCCGATGACGGCTATCTGAAGAAATGCTACGACCTCTGCAAGGCCCACAACGTGCTCTTCATGGCCGACGAAGTCCAAACGGGTATCGCTCGTACCGGCAAGATGCTGGCCTGCGACCACGAAGGCGTGCGTCCCGACATCCTGATTCTCGGCAAGGCCCTCTCCGGCGGTACCATGCCGGTGTCTGCCGTGCTGGCCGATGACGACATCATGCTCAACATCAAGCCGGGTGAGCACGGTTCCACCTTCGGTGGCAACCCCATCGCCTGCCGCGTGGGCATCGCCGCCCTCGAAGTGGTGAAAGAGGAAAAACTCGCCGAACGCGCTGAATACCTCGGCCAAATCTTCCGCGATGAGATGAACAAGGTGAACAGTCCGCTCATCAAACAAATCCGCGGCAAGGGCCTCCTCAATGCCATCATCATCCAACCCACCAATGGCAAAGAGGCTTGGGACGTGTGCGTGAAGATGAAAGAGCTGGGCGTGCTCGCAAAACCGACCCACCAGCACATCATCCGCTTCGCTCCCCCGTTGGTCATCACCGAAGAGGAACTCCGCGACGCCATCGCCAAAATCACGGAGGCTATCCTTTCTTTCGAATAATCCAACGCCTATTCATAAAAAAAACGGAGCAGATTGCTCCGTTTTTTTTGCTATTGAAATCAGGATAAAAGACTACTCCGTCTCCGTTTTCGCCTCCTGTTTCCGGGACGGTTTTCTGCGTTTCCGTCTGGCGGGTTGCTCCACTGCGAGGACAGGTTCCTCAACCACTGTGTCTTCTGCCGGTTCCAGTTCCTTGGATTTCTCCTCGCGGGATTTCTTGCCCTCCTTGGGCATCTCCATGTGACGCACATACACGTCGCGCTGCGGGAACGGAATTTCTATATGGTTTTTGTTCAATGTGTTATAAACCACCTCCTTGACTTTGGCCAGCACCGCAGCTTTCTCTTCCACCAACACCCAGAAAACGACGAACAGGTCAACGCTGCTGTCGCCGAAGTCGTTGAACACCACCGAGAATCCCTGCTTGGTGTCCACCACATACTTGCCAGCCTTGTTCTTGACGACGATTGGCTGCAGGCTGTCCACCAGCATCTTGCGCACTCGCTCCACGTTAACGCCGTACGCCACGCCCACGGGCACCTTCACGAGCACATAGCCGTGGTTGCGGGTCAGGTTTTTGAAGTTCTTGCTGAAGAGCGTCGCGTTCTGGAAGGCGATCACACTGCCGTCGAGCGTCACCACCTGTGTGCTCTGGTAGTTGATGCTCTCAACCTTGCCCTGCACGCCGTCGCACTCGATATAGTCGCCCACACGCAGACGTCCGGCCATCAGCGAGACACCGTAAACGAAATTCTCCAACAGGTCCTTCATGGCAAAACCAAGACCGGTAGCCAAGCCGGCCATCACGATGGAGATACCGCTACTGGAGACATTCAGGATCATCAATGCGGCAATGACGTAGCTGCCCCAAACCAGGATGCTGATGACATTGTTGACCAGCGTGGCGTTGCCCGGCCCGTGAAGGTCGGATTTGCGGCGCTTGCGGAGCATCAGATAGAAGGCTTTGATGGCATAGTTCAAATAGCGGAACAAGAAATACAGTTCCAGAATCAGACAGAGCTTGTACAGGGACACTTCAATGACGCCGGGCTTGTTCAGGAAGACGAACGTGAAGATTTTGCGGCACACGGCCGACATCTCGAAGATGCTGGTAGCCCAATAGACGCTGGCCGGCACCGACAGCACAGCCAATATGGGCAGAAGGGCCTTGAACAGGAAATCGTAGAACCATGTCTGGGCAATGTATTCGCCCTTGTTCATCTGGGGTTGTATCTTCTTGAAATATTTCTCGATCTCCGTATCATTATGCAATTCCACACCTTTCTCACGGGCGATTTTGCGCGTCAGGCGGCGTGATTCGTACATCTTGGCCAGATCATAGAAGCAGGTGATGCTTTGGATGGCGGCCAGCTGGATGGCCCACCAAAGCATGATCTGCACTGCCAGCAGCACGAAGCCGAACCAGGAGGCCACACAGGCCACGACCATCGCCACAAACGACACCAACGTGTAAATCATGTCGCTGTCGGGCAGCTTCTCGATTTTACGCTTCATCACAAGGAACTGCCAGATGGTGAAGACCAACAGGATGGGCGGATAAATGAGGTTCACCACATTGTTGGGAATCAAGATGATGCGGAACACCACCACGATGAAAGCCATGAGGATGAACGGCGTATAGGAACGAACGCCGGCCCGTATCTGACGGTCGCTCAGGCGGATAAGAAGCGACACCAAGATAACCTCCACGAGCCAGGAGAAGAAGATCATCAGACTGATGGCCATCAGCACAAAATTCTGATGCACGAAGAATTTTGCGATGGAGATGGAGATGGCGAAGATGGCCACGCCGCACGCGAGCATGACAAACGGGCGTTTGTTGTTTTCCTTGAAATAGCGACGCCACTTCTTCGGCAGCACCCAGCGCATGATGACGTAACTTAACAAGCTGGCAAACAGAATGTAGAAGAGCATGAAGATGGTGATGGAGTAGATGACGGGGCCGCGCCACTCGGATTTGCGACTGAACGGCTTGTACTTGTCGTCCACATCCTTCTTGGCCAGAACATAATACATCCGGAAGCGCTTGAGGGTCTGGAAGTAGTTGCCGCTGCCGTTCACGAAGATGCTTTTCTGGATTTTCTCGTACCGTGACATAGCGTAGGCATTGAGCTGTTCCACGCGCTTGGTCACGCGCTCGTAATGCTCCTGGTCACGCTCCACATTCTCCAGCATGGTGATGTAGTTGTCGCGCAGGGCGGTGGCGTACTCCACGCACGCCTCGCGGTCGTCAAGCCCCTGCTGGTCCAGGATAAAAAGGTTCTTGGCCGCCGTGTCGAGCACCGTCTTGGGCAGCATCTGCCGGATGGAATCAGGCAGCTTCGCCAACTCGCCGTTCGGCAGCATCCGCGGGGGCAGAGCCTGCAGCGACTTGATGAGGGCCTCGTACCGTTCGATTTCGGACTTGATGCGTTCCTTCATTTTGTTGTACGGCATGTGGCGCGCTTTCATGCTGCGGTACTGTTCGGTGGCCGCCTGGCACGCGTAGGCCATGTCAAAGGTGAAGTCTGAATTCTGCGAGTACAGCATCAGGGCTATCTGGTTGCTGTTCTGCATCATGCGCACCAGGTTGGCATGCTGTTCCCCGTTTCGTTTCTCAAAACGGGCCATCATGGCTTTCTGCTCATTATACGAGCGTTCGAGTTCGGCGCGCAACACGCCTAACGTTTGGGGAAGGTCTTTTTCTTTTAATACAGCCTGCGCCTGAAACGTCGTGAGCAAGCAGAGGAGCAAAAAAGCGAATATCTTTTTCATATTTCTATATTTATTCTATACTTGAACTTTGTGGCGGCAAAAATACAAAAAAACAACCATTCAAGCTCGAAACAGACACAATAATGGTCAACATAACATCGTTGCAATTAGGTTGTTTCTGTTTGTCCCTTATGAGAAAATTACGGTCTTTCCTTCCTAAGCACAGTGACAAGGATTGGCATTACATTATCCCTGTGCTGAACATCATCCTCATCGCCATCTCAATATGGCTCAACATCACTTTCAACGGTGGCTTTTGCGTCTTTGTACCGTGGGCGATGATGGTGCAAAACATCTGTTTCGTCAATATGGTCACTTTCACGTGGCTGGAACAGACTCCTCTTTGGCGGCTCAACGCCTTTCTTTGCGGCATCAGCACGGGAGTGTTCTTCTATTGGGTGATTTTCTCCGAAGGGTGGGTTATATTTTTTCCCGTATCCATTTTGTTCATCTTCTTACTGGTCTGGCGGAATGTGAAACATCCTGTCAGGAAACAATCAAAACCGTGGTATTTTGCGGGAATCGTCGTGTGCTTAGTTTTCGCCATCGTGTCGGCAGTCTTTTTCTCTTCTGCGGCCCAAAAGGTCAAAAAAGGGGATTACGACACCAAGAACCCGATGACCGAGCGTATTTTGGGGATGCATTTCCGTTACCACACCCGCATCTGCATCTACGACGGCTGGCGACCGCCGTTGCATGACCCTGCTATGGTGCTGGGAATGCGGCTCACGGGCGACAAAGATCCGTTGGAGGGGATGACCTTGGAAACTCGTCTTCAGCTTTACCACGAGGTGTTTCCGACTCTTCCCGTGAAAAACCATTGCGCCTGTTCAAAGGAGTCGAAAAGATACCATTATTTCGATGATTACCTTTGGAAAGCGCTGGAATTTAAGCCTATGAAGGTAATGAAATGGGTGTCTATTTATAGATATGGGGTATCGGTTGAAGAAAACAATGAGAGATTAGCAGCTGCAGGGCTACCCTTTTCGTTTACCAGTGATGAATTCAACCGTGTTGAGGTAAACTTAAAGGATGGTATCGACACTCTTACTTCGAGTGCAGGTTCGTATTTCGATGAAGTGGCGCTCGTGGAATTCGACGGACAGCCGATGTACCGACTGACCTGTGAGGTCATGATCGATAAAGTCAAACATATCCCGATTCATTGGGAGATTTTCGTTTTACCTAGTGGCATTCAATTCACTACAGAGTCTTTTGACATTCATGGATGTTATAACTATTGGCTCGCATCGAATTCCATCAACTTTATGGATTCTGTGGAGATTTTCTATCCCGAAATAGATGTCAGGGATACGGTGAAAATTTATCGAATTGAGACGCAATAAAATAGCCCTGTCCATCACACGTTCATAGCATTGACTTTTTTCGTACCTTTGCGCCCCCTAAAAAACGGGCCGCAGAAGGATGAAACCGTATAAGATATTCCTGTTCATCGCATTGATAATCGGAGCGTTGGCTGCCGTATGCTATTTCTTTCCCAAAGACGGGATAAAGGTGGGCACGGCGGAGTTGCGCTTCCCCTCCTTCGACGACGTGCTGGTGGGCGACACCCTCGCCAACGTGAAGATCGACGAAATCGACTCCGTGGAGCTGAAGCACCTCAACGACCTGAGGGACACGCTGCAGCAGTACCGCGAGGCGGTGACGGAACAGGCCGGCCACTTCTACCTGCCTAATGACGATGTGACCTTCTTCGACCGTTTCTTCGCCCGTGCGGAGCAGGCACGCGCCAACCATGAGGTGGTGCGCATCCTCCACTACGGCGACTCGCAGATCGAGATGGACCGCATCTCATGCAACATCCGCTCCTGGTTCCAGCGCACCTTCGGCGGCGGCGGTCCGGGCATGGTGCCCGTCATCCAGACCATCCCGTCGTTCGCGGTGAGCCAGTACGCCTCCGGCGACCTCACCCTCTATTCGTCGTACGGCGACGGGGCGCGCACCAACGGCAACTACGGCCTCATGGCCAAGTGCTACCGGCTGGGCGGCGGAGCCACCTTCGGGGCCAACGCCTCGCGCCACAGCGACACCGACCCCCGCGTGAAACGGTTCTCCAACATCACCCTGCTCTACAACGACCGCACCGGCGACTTCTCCGCCACCCTCAAGGACCGCAAGAGCCCCCACAAGGAGACCTTGTCACCCGGTCTGAAGGGCATCCATACCTGCCACTGGCTGATGGACTCCGCCACCACTTCGTTGCAAATCTCCATGCAGGGTTCCGCCGACCTCTACGGCATCATGCTGGACGACGGCTACGGCGTGGCCGTGGATAACATCCCGCTACGTGGCTCCTCCGGCAACCAGTTCACCCTCATCACGGACACCCTGCTGCGCAGCTGCTACCAGCAAGCCAACGTGGGGATGATTATCCTCCAGTTCGGCGGCAACTCCGTGCCGGTCATCTACAACGACAAGTCGCTCAACAACTACTGCGAGAGCATAGACCGACAGCTCAAGCGCGTGCGCAGGACCTGTCCGGGTGCCACCATCCTGTTCATCGGCCCCTCCGACATGAGCACCCGCCGCGGCGGCAAGCTCGACACCTACCCCATGCTGCCGCGACTCATCGACAGCCTGCGCACCATCGCCCTCCGCAACAACGCCGCCTACTGGGACATCTACGAGGTGATGGGCGGCCAAGGTTCTATGGTAGCCTGGGCGCACAACGGCCTCGCCGGCCCCGACTACGTGCACTTCACGCCTGCCGGCGCCCGCAAGGTGGGCCAGACCTTGGCCAACAACTTCGCCACCATGTACGACTTCTACCGCACCCGCAAGAATATGCCCAAACAACAATTCGACACCCTATGGAACGCATCGGCAAAATAGCACTCGCTCTCTCCTTCCTGCTCCTGCTGGGTGGCGCGCCACTTTGGGCTCAGGTGGACCTCACCGCATCGGACTCCATCCCGGAGACTCCTACCTTTACCGACACCTTGGCGGTGGACACCATTGTTCTGATCCAGGAGGAACCCGACGAGGCGGATGCCGTTTCCGAAGAGACTCAAATCCAATTCGAGATAGACACACTGTACTGGGGACACGACAGCATGGCGTTGGTGCGTTTTTTCACCCAATTGGACCAACTGCTGGCAACCAAGCGGGGCAACATGCACATCATTCAGATGGGCGGCTCGCACGTGCAGGCGGGCACCATGACACACCGCATACGCACGCACCTGCTGGACGAATACGGCGAGCCACCCGCCTCAAGGGGTCTCGTCTTCCCCTACTCTGCCGCCACCAACTGCAACAATCCCTACGACTACCGCACAGGTAAAGCTCAGATCTTCAACCTTATACGAAACGTCTATCAGAACTACCCCTTCCCGCTGGGGGCCGCCGGCATCGCGGTATGGAACGCCGAGGCCATGAACTCCATCACCATCAAGATGAACGCGCCGGAGTATGACTTCATGGCCGACACTATCATTCTTTTGGGCAAAGCCTACGGATGGCCTATCGACCCCATCCTCAAAGAGGACACCATCTACCATTTCCCCGACAGCATCGACTTTGACAACGACCGCTATTTCTACTATTTTGACCGACCCGTAAAGGACTTCACCCTCTATTTCCCATGCAGCAAAGGCGACACCTTCGTGGTGAACGGCATCCTGCTGAAGAACAGCAGACCGGGTATAACACTCTCATCCATAGGGGTGAACGGGGCGCAAACATCGTCCTATCTGCGTTGCAGGAACTTCACCCGCGACATGCAGCTGCTGAAACCCGACCTCGTCATCTTCAACATCGGCGTGAACGACGCCTACGGCAACAGCTTCGATTCCGTGGCCTTCAAGAACAACTACCTGAAACTGGTGCAGCGCATCCGCGAGGCCAGTCCCGACTGTGCCTTTATTTTTGTGTCCAACAACGACACCTGGAAGAAAGGGAAGAAAAACCGCTATTATGTGAACAAGACCGGCCCCATGGTGCAGGATGTGATGTACCGGCTGGCCAATCTGACGGGCGGGGCCGTGTGGGACCAGTTCGCCGTGATGGGCGGCCTGAAGTCCATGGAGACCTGGCGCAAAAAGGGCCTGGCGCAGAAAGACCGCGTCCATTTCACCGCTTCAGGCTATAACCTCATCGGCGACCTGTTTTGGGATGCCTTTATCCGTGAACTGAAAAAAGAGAAGAGATGAACCTGAACAGCCTGAAAATATTCCTTACCAACCTCTTCTCGTTCAACGAGGAGTACCCGCTGTTGTTCACGCAGTTCAACTTCTGGGCCTTCTTCGCTTTGGTGTTCGCCGGATTCTCCCTGTTCCACAACAAACGCCTGCTGCGCAACGGGTTCCTCTTCTTCGCCAGCGTATTCTTCTACTACAAGACCTCCGGCCTCTTCGTGCTCATCCTCCTCTTCGACATGATCCTCGACTACTTCCTGGGCATCTTCATGGACCGCTCCCAGCGGCAGGGCGCGCGGAAATTCCACATGATTGTCGGCGTGGTCATCAACTTGCTGGTACTCTTCTACTTCAAATACGCCTATTTCTTCACAGACGCGTACAACACCATCGTGGGCAGCAAGTATGAAGTGATCAACTGGCTGGCGCAGTGGACCAACGACCTGAGCGGCAAGGACTATTTCGACGCCTCCAAGATATTGCTGCCGGTGGGTATATCGTTTTACACCTTCCAGAATATCAGCTACCTGGTGGATGTTTACAAGGGAAAAATACGGCACGTTTCCAATCTGCTGGACTTCGGCTTCTACGTCACCTTCTTCCCGCAGTTGGTGGCGGGCCCCATCGTGCGTGCCGACCAGTTTGTGCCGCAGTTGTACAAGAAATTCTTCCTGAGCAGACGGCAGTTCGGCATCGCCGTGTTCTGGATCCTGAACGGCTTGGCCAAGAAGCTGATTATGAGCGATTACCTGGCCGTCAACTTTGTGGATAGAGTCTTCAACAACCCCTCGCTCTTCACGGCCTTCGAGAACTTCTCAGCCCTGTTCATCTACTCGCTGCAGGTGTATGCCGACTTCTCGGGCTACACCGACATTGCCATAGGCGTGGCCATGCTGATGGGCTTCTACCTGCCCAAGAACTTCAACTCGCCCTACAAGGCCGACTCGCCGAGCAACTTCTGGAAGCGGTGGCACATCTCGCTCTCCAAGTGGCTGCAGGACTACCTGTACATCCCGCTGGGCGGCAACCGCAACGCCACCGTGGGCACCTATCTGTGCATATTGATGATCGGGGCGGTCATCATCCTGCTGACCAAGAACGCCGTCATCACGAGCATCATTGTCGGGTTGGCGGTCATCTTAACGGTTATCTCTTTGATTAGCAAGAAGGCGCGGCTGAAGATCAGCACCAACATCAACATGATGAACACCATGCTGTTGGGCGGCTTGTGGCACGGCGCGTCGTGGAACTTCATGATTTGGGGTGGTTTGAACGGATTCGGCATCTTGGGATTCAAGATTTGGCGGCACTTCCAGCAATGGCTCCGGAGCTTGGTGTCGTTCGTCATTTTCGGGGCGTTCTTCGCGTGCAACTGGTTCTGGCCCAGCCCGGTGCTGATGATCTTCACCGTCTGGTCGGGGGTATTCTTCGCGGGCACGCTCATCCGTTGCATCTACTCGGCCATCTGGCCCAACCGCGATATCAACTGGCTGAATTTCAGCTGGAATGTGTTCATGACCTTCGTGTTCATCTCGTTCACGCGATTGTTCTTCCGTTCGGGGTCCAACCTGGATCCGGCGGTAGCCAACGAGACGGCCTGGAACACGGCCAAGGCGATGGTGAACAGCATTGGCGGCCACTGGAATGTGGCGGCTATCCCCGACATTTTGGCCAACTATTGGATTGTATTCACTTTGTTTGTGGTGGGCATGGTCATCCATTGGCTGCCGGAGCGATGGAAGCGGTGGTACCGTGTCAACTTCGCCCTGTTGCCCATCTGGCTCATCGGCCTCATCGTGGTGGTGGCGGTCTTCGTGCTCTACCAATTCATCACCGCCGACCTGCAGCCGTTCATCTATTTCCAGTTCTAGAAATTGGTCATTATTTTGGAATCCGTGGACAACAATCAACGGGACACACGGAAAAATATTGTTTTTCCCAACCAATATGACATCGATATGTAGAGACGCACGGCCGTGCGTCTCTACAATAAATCACCGTGCGTCTCTACGGAAACGATGGTAAAATAAAAACGATACCGAAAACAATAAATCACGCCCAATCGTGTTGTTTTAAATGCAATGTGGTGTGGCATTATGTGACCGACAAACAAAATATTTACAACATGAAAGACAAATTCCTAAACAAATACAGGATTTCATCCCATCGTTTGAAGGGTTGGGATTATGCAAACAACGGACATTATTTCATTACCATCGTAACCGCCGGACGGCAAATGTTGTTTGGAGATATCCGAGATGGTAAAATGATATTGAATGAAATGGGGGAGATTGTGCAAGATGAATTCTTCAAGTCGTTCGAAATCCGTAAAGAATTGTATTTAGGAGCATTTGTTTTGATGCCTGATCATTTGCACGCAATTGTCATTTTGGACAGGAACGATGATTGTATTTCAGAAACATGCCATCCTTATAAAACATTAACCTTACAACGCTCACCGCAATCCATTTCATCTTTCGTGGCGTGTTTTAAAGCATCCACCATCAGACGCATTGACGACTGGATTGAAAAGAGAAGCCTATCTATGAGAAAATTCAACCGCCGGAACCCGCTTTGGCAGGCAAATTACCATGATCATATCATTCGCGATGAACATGAATATCGGGCAATTGTGGATTATATTGATGAAAATCCCGCTAAATGGGATGCCGATAATGCCCGCCAATAATACATTTCGCTGTTCATATTTTCGATTGTTCCAGGTGGTCTGTATTGTTTTCGAAAATCGCAACCGGCCCGTAGAGACGCACGGCCGTGCGTCTCTACAATAAATCACCGTGCGTCTCTACAATTAATCCCCGTGCGTCTCTACAATAAATCACCGTGCGTCTCTACAATAAATCACCGTGCGTCTCTACAGAATACCACAACATCCCCGAATTCTGTCATTCCGTTTTTCAAATATTTGGGATATCCCTCAGGATCAAAATAGAGGAAATTTTCCTATGATTTCCCATCTTTTCCCCTCTATTGTTTTTCGTTCTACACTATTTTTGTATTATTTTTTACAATCTAATGTATTACATATCAATAACTTAATAGCGTTCAGGCGACCGAATCAGACATGTAGATGTCCGCAACCGCTATCTGCACATTCATCCCACAAAAGAGTGGAGCGTGCAACCCAATCTGGACGCACCCGAACAAGTACCCGTACAACCAGAAATACCTGCTGACCGTAAAGGGGTTGGCCTTATATAATGCGTTGCTGAAAGAAGAGTAGCGCTAAGCATATAATCTTATCATTTAACTTCTCACGTGTAGTGTCATTCTTGTGCCGCTAAATGTCATTTTTCTGCGGTTTTTTGCTATTTTTGCAGGGTAATTTGAGTAATGCCAAATTTGTTATGAAAGAAGATAACCACCAAGGATATGTCTATATCCTCACAAATCCCAGTTTTAAGGAAGATTGGGTGAAGATTGGGAAGAGCTCGCGCCCCGTTGATGTGCGCTCGAAAGAACTGGATAATACCGCCGTTCCATTACCGTTTGAGATTTACGCCACGATGCAAACTACCAAATATGCGGAGGTGGAACGCATCATTCACAAACAAATTGATCGTTTGACTGACTTGCGGATTCGTCAAAACAGGGAGTTCTTCAATGTGCATCCAGCGCAAGCGCTTGAGATTTTGACAGATTTGGCACGGGCTATTGAAGATGCTGTGGTGATGAAATATGAGGACGGAAAGCCTCATCAGTTGTATCCCATTAATGAAGTTCCAAAGGAAAAGAAGGAAAAGAAAGTTCAGCGAGCTCCCTTTGATTTCAGCATGGTTGGCTTGAATATTGGCGACACTGTCATCTTTGATGCGCTGAATCTTCCTGTAAAGGTTGCCGACAAGAATAAAGTGGAGCATGAAGGTCGTTTGTGGAGCCTCTCCGCTTTTTGCGGCACGTATCTTCCGGAAGAAATGCATAATAGCAGTGAATCTTATCAAGGGCCAAAGTATTTCAGCTACAATGGAAAAACCTTGTGGGAGATAAGATTGGAAAGAGAAAAATAGATAGTATTTATGGCAGTAAAGAAATCTGAGTTATATAGTGCCCTATGGGAGAGTTGTAATAAACTTCGTGGTGGCATGGATGCAAGCCAGTATAAGGATTATGTGCTGGTTGTGCTGTTTTTGAAATACATCAGCGACAAAGCAAAAGTTGATAAAGACTCGTTGATTGAGTTGCCCGAAGGGTGTAGTTTCGACAAGCTTGTTCAATTTAAGAACAAACCAAATGTTGGCGAAAAGTTCAATGAGATTCTGGAGGCGGTTGCAGAAGCAAATCCTGAACTACGTAATGTGATTACCAATGCCGATTTTTGCGACGAGCAGAAACTCGGCAAAGGCAAAGACTTGGTTGAAACGGTGAGTGGGCTTATTGGAGTTTTTCAGAATTCGGGGCTTGATTTCAGTAGTAACCGCGAATCGGATGACGATTTGATTGGCGATGCATACGAATATCTGATGAAGAATTTCGCCAGCCAAAGCGGTAAGAGCAAAGGACAATTCTATACTCCCGCCGAGGTGAGCCGTTTGATTGCGAAACTGATTGGAATTGGCAAAGATGAGCGCAGTCAGATAAGCATTTACGACCCCACATGTGGTTCTGGCTCATTGTTGCTTCGCGCAAAGGCGGAAGCCAAACATGGTGTGAGTTTGAACGGTCAGGAAAGCGATGTTAGCACCATCGGTATGGCCAAAATGAATATGATTCTGCATGGAGAGCAGACGGCTGACCTTCGACACGGTGACACCATCAACGATCCGCAGCATTACGAAATAAAGGATGCAAGTCTTCAACAGTTTGATTATGTTATCGCCAATCCTCCTTTTTCGCAAAAATCGTGGCTGAAAAGTGCCTGTGCAGAGGATAAGTACAAACGCTGGGGAAATAACATCAACATCGGTGTTCCCCCTGAAAAATGTGGTGATTACGCTTTCCTGCTCCATATTATAAAGTCAATGACTCATGACGGTATGGGGGCCTGCATTCTTCCTCACGGTGTTTTGTTCAGGGGAAATGCAGAGGCAGATATCAGAAAGTATATCATCAAGCAACATTACATTAAGGGAATCATCGGATTGCCTGGCAATTTGTTTTTTGGAACGGGCATTCCTGCATGTATTTTAATTCTTGACAAAGCTCATGCCCTTGAGAGCAAAGGAATCTTTATGATCAATGCCAATGAGGGATTTGCCAAAGATGGTGCCAAGAATCGTTTGCGCGAACAAGACATCAAGCGCATTTCAGATGTGTGGGAAGCAGGAAAGGATGTTCCTCATTATGCGAGGTTTGTGACCTATGAGGAAATTGAACGTAACGAATACAACCTAAATCTGCCACGTTATATTGAGGCCATTAACAAGGAGACACAACAGGATATTGAAGCTCATCTGCATGGCGGTTTGCCTGAATACGACATATATCAGATGCAAGATATTTGGGATGTTTGTGCCACTTTGAAAGATGCTCTATTTGTTCCTCAAAGAAAGGGTTATTATGATTTATTTCCTGAGCAAGCGGCTATTCGTGAAACTGTTGCTGCTGAACCGTCGTTTGTGGCTCAGTATGAGGCATTCAACAAGGTGATAAACCAATGGAAAGATAAAACCGCTAAGCAACTTAAAGACTTAAAGGTAGGTTTCAAGCCTAAAGAATTGATTGTAGAGATTAGCGAATCGTTGAGGCTCATTGTTGAACAATCGCACAGTTTGGTGAATGGTTATGATGCATACGAGAAATTGATGAATTATTGGGCAGACGTGATGCAGGACGATTGCTATATGATAAGTGATGGGGATTGGAAAGTGGAACTTAAATTGCCTTTAGATAAGAAAGGTAGTGTAAAAAAGAAATACGACTACACCGATCTTCAGTGTGATTTGCTACCTGTGGAATTTGTTGTTGATGAGTATTATCAGAAAGAGAAAGAACAGATTAATGAGCTGTCAGCCAAAATGGAAGACATACAGCAACAAATTGAGACACTGACCGAGGAAAATGGTGAGGATTTTGATACGCTCGACAAGGTAAATGCAGCTAGTATCAAAACAGCTCTGAAGAAGACAACGGATAAAGAGGTGATAGCTATCTATAAGCAATATCTTGATTTAGATGATAAACTGGGAACAGTTAAGAAAGCCAAATCGGTAGTCGTTGCCAATCTCACCAAAGAAGTGCTGGTGAAGTACCCGGTTCTGTCAGAAAGGGAGATAAAACATCTGGTGGTGGATTGCAAGTGGATGGGGAGTGTTCTCAACCGTCTACATTACGAAATGACTACCCTTACTCAGCAGATTACAAACCGAGTCACTTCTCTCTATGAGCGATATGCCACCACATTAGGAGAAACAACATCCGCTGTGAGTGAATTGGAAAATGAAGTTCTTGCTTCTCTACATGATATGGGTTTCACTTTGTAAACTGTTTTGATATGGAAGAATCAAGAAATAAAATACCCGAAGGCTGGAAATTAAAGAAAATATCTGATATTGGGTATTCTTATGGAGGACTTACGGGAAAAAGTAAAGAAAATTTTGGTGTAGGTTCATCAAAGTATATTTCTTTTTTAAATGTGTTGAACAATCCAATAATCAATACAAAAATATTAGAACAAGTTGATGTTAAAGTTGGAGAAAAACAGAATGAAGTAAGAAAAGGAGATCTGTTTTTTAATACCTCATCGGAAACCCCCGAGGAGGTTGGGACGTGTTCAGTATTACTTGAAGAATTGAGTAATACATACTTGAATAGTTTCTGTTTTGGGTTTAGGTTAACTGACGATAATATTAGTGGACTATACTTGGCTTATTATTTTAGAAGTAAGTATGGGCGTGAGTTGATGATCACTTTAGCTCAAGGTGCTACAAGATATAATCTTTCTAAGAATAATTTTGAGAAAAGTTATATTATGGTGCCTGATACTATTTTCGAACAAGATAAAATAGCAAAAAACCTTTCTAATATTGACACCCTCATCTCTCAATTAGAAGTTTTAATTGAGAAGAAGAAAGCCATTAAGCAAGGCGCGATGCAGGAATTGCTTACAGGAAAGAGAAGGTTGAAGGGGTTTAAAGAACCGTGGGTAGAAAAAAGAATCAAGGAAATTGGTGCACTTACAGGAGCAGGCGTTGACAAACTAAGTAAACCAACAGAGATGCCAGTCAGACTTCTAAATTATTTAGATGTATTTCATCGTGACCATATTTATGATGTAGATTTAAAAATGAAAGTGACTGCAAGTGCTGAAAAGAAACATAATTGTAATGTATTACAAGGAGATGTGTTCTTTACTCCATCATCAGAGATGCCATTTGATATTGCACTTTCAGCCGTAGCTATGGAGGATATGAATAGTGTATGCTATAGTTATCATATTTATCGTTTGCGTTTCAATATTGACATCGATCTTTATTATAAAGCATATATGTTTAAAACGCCCGAGTTTTATAATCAGGCTAATCAAATATGTGAAGGTAGTGGTAAACGATATGTAATTAGTCTTACAAAGTTTCGTGAGATGTTTGTGAAATATCCTTCGACAAAAGAAGAACAAGCTGCTATAGCATCTATTATTACTACTATGGATAACGAAATAGCTGTTCTTGAAAATAAACACTCCAAATACATTGCTATCAAGCAAGGCATGATGCAGCAGTTGTTAACAGGAAAAATTAGAATTATATAAGGGCCTATGGAAATCATCACTAAACCGGAACGCAAGGTACAAAACAGGGTCATCCGCTTGATATGTCAGGTGCACGACCTGTACCAGTATGCTGGCAATCTTGAAGACCAGGAGAATAAGAATATCAGAGAGGATGTGCTCAAAATGTTTCTAATGGAGAAACAAGGGCTTAATTCGCTGCAAGCAGACGAAACTGTACGAAAACTGAAAGATGCGTCCTATTGTGGCAATGCCAGTGAATTGTATAACAGCAATAAGGCTACCTACGAACTTTTGGTGAACCGCACCCAGGTGCGTCAGGAGCAGGGAAAACTAAGCAAGCAAACCTCGCTCATTGACTGGGAACATCCGGAGCGTAACATATTTGAATTAGCCGAAGAGGTTACTGTTAAGCGCAACATCGAAGACTACAGTCATCGCAGACCTGATTTGGTTGTCTATGTGAACGGTATAGCTGTGGTAGTAATCGAGCTAAAGCGTGACGATGTGAGTGTGGGTGATGGAATCCGTCAGATTATCCGTAATCAGGAAGACGGAGAAATAGCCCCCTTCTTTAGCACAGTGCAACTAACAATGGCTGGAAATGGTAGCCAAGGATTGATGTATGGTACCATTCTAACACCTGAAAAGTTCTATATCAAGTGGAAAGAACCCTGTGGCAATCCATGCCCGCCTTCCAAATATACGGCCCACAACTATCCTAATCTTTTGGATCGTTCCTTACTTCAGATGTTGGAGCCAGAAAGGCTTTTGGAATTTATAAGATATTGCACCATTTTTGATGCAGGAGTGAAAAAGGTGGCTCGACCTAACCAATATTTTGCCATCAAAGCTGCACAAGAGAATATACGCAAGAAAGAGAGTGGTATTATCTGGCACTCACAAGGTTCGGGTAAATCTCTCACAATGGCGTGGTTGACACGCTGGATTATAGAGAATGCACCCAATGATCCGAGGGTGGTCATTATTACCGACCGTGAGGAATTGGACGATCAGATTACCGGTGGTCTAATAGATGTTGATGAAAATCCATACCAAGCAACAAGCGGAGCCAAGCTGATTGATGCACTCAATAAAACTGAGCATCACCTTATTTGCACTCTTATCCATAAGTTTGGAAGTAGCAACTCGGTTTATGAAGCCGTAACGGTTGGAGAACAGAAATCGAAAAGGCAGATGGATGAATTTTTGAAAGAGATTAAAGAAAGTCTGCCTGATGATTACAGTCCAAAAGGGAACATTTTCGTGTTCGTTGATGAATGTCACAGAACACAGGGCGGCGTATTGCACGAAGCTATGAAGCTTTGCTTGGGTGAGGAGAAAATGATGATAGGTTTTACAGGAACCCCCTTGCTTCAAAAAGACAAGAGGACCACTTTGGAACAATTCGGTCCATATATCCACACCTATAAATTCGACGAGGCTGTTAGCGACGGTGTGATCAGGGATTTGCGCTATGAGAGCAGAAATGTGGATCAAGATTTGATGAGTAGTGCAGATATCGACAATCTTTTTGAAAAGAAAACTGCGCGATTAACGCCCAAAGCGAAAGAAGCATTGAAAGATCGCTGGGCCACGTTTCAGAAACTGTTCTCCAGCAAAGAACGTACTCAACGAATAGTGGCAGACATTTGCAAAGATTTTGAGATGATAGACTTCCTGGCTCACGGCTTTGGAAATGCAATGCTAGTGGCTGGTGATATTTATCAGGCCTATCGGTATTGGAAAGATTTTCAAGACACGGAATTGGCCGGTCATTGTGCTGTGGTGACCAGTTATGCACCTATGGATGTCGCTATTCAAAGTGGACATAGCGGTAGTGGTAATAAGACAGAAGAAGAGTTCAAGTTCAAGGTTGCCACCGAGATGATGAAGGAGATGATGGGTAAAGACAAGGCCGATGCCGATGCATTTGAAGAGTGGGCGAAAAGTGAGTTTGTTGACAATTATAAGAGCATGAAGTTGCTCATTGTGGTGGATAAATTGCTTACAGGCTTTGATGCACCACATGCAACGTATCTTTACATTGACAAGCTCATGCGCGACCACACGCTGTTCCAAGCTATTTGTCGAGTGAATAGGAATACAGCGGAAAAAGACTATGGCTACATCATAGACTACAGAGACCTGTTCAATAACATTAAAGATGCGGTAGAAGATTACACAAATGGTACTGGTGCTTTTGGTGGATATGATAAAACTGATGTGGATGGTTTGCTCAAGAGCCGCCTAAAGCAAGGAAAAGAAGACTTGGACAAAGCCATTGCATACATTAAAGAACTATGTGAACTTGTAGTGCAGCCCAAGAGCATTGATGACTATTTCCACTATTTTGTATATGACGATAGAGTGGTGCCTGAAGAAGAGCAAATGGAGGAATCCATTAAGAGGTTGTCATTGCGCGAGAATTTCTATGAAGCTTGTCGTTCGCTGACTCGTAAATACTTGGCTATAGCTACCGAAATGACAGATGCTGGTTATACAGAGCAGAGGGCAAATGAGATTGACCTGATGGTGAGAGATTACGACAAAACGATGCACGCCATTATGCTGCGTTCGGGCGACCAAACCGATTTGGGCCAATATGAGAGTGAAATGCGAGCCTTGTTAGACCGCTATGTTTCAGCTAGGCCATCAGAAGTTCTGGCCACGCTTGATGAAATTTCTTTCTTGGATTTCATTGACACGAAGAAACCAGAGGAGTTTGAAATAATTGCAGAAGTGGGAGGCGAACATGGTGTTTCTGAAATCATTGTGAGTAATGTGAGACGGGTTATTAATCGGAAACATGACCAAAATCCAGAGGAATATGCACGACTATCAGAGCGTTTGAATCGATTGTTGATAGAAATGCGTGAAGGCACTCGTGAATACAAAGAGCTGCTCCAGGAGTTGATAAAGTTTGCAAAAGAAGTGCGTAAAGGCAATAACAGTTATCCTGCTGGTATTGATACAGATGGTAAGAAAGCTCTTTACGATAATTTAGGCAAGGATTCTGAGTTGGTACAAATGATTTATGATACTGTTAAGGCAACAGCACAAACCAATTGGCGCACAGTGGATTTACGAAGAAAACTTTTAAAGCGTGAGGTTCAAAAGGTTTTGCCTGAGGATTATGATATTGATATAGTAATGGGTATATTAACATCAAACAGTGAGTTTTAATGGTTGTTTCGAACATAGACATAGCTGTTGAATACAAGAAAATTAAGAACATCCATTTAGCGGTATATCCGCCTGATGGCAGAGTTCATGTGTCTGCTCCCGACTATATCACTGAAGATGATTTGAGAGCATACCTTTTGTCGAAAATCTCATGGATAATTCAACAGCAGAAAGAGATACTTGAGCAGGAACGGGAAACCCGCAGGGAATACGTGTCTGGGGAGAACCATTATCTGTTTGGCAAGCGTTATATCTTAAGGGTAAAAGAAGAAGACGCACCACCAAGGGTTGAAAAAACTCAGAAATATTTGAACTTATACATCCGTCCGGGTGCCCTCAGGGAGAAACGTCAGGAGGTATTACATGAATATTATCGTCAGCAGCTACATGAAAAGTTGGACGAACTCTTCCCGAAATGGAAAGAGATTATGAAAGAAGATAACTTTACATGGAAAATACTTGCGATGAAAACCCAATGGGGTAGTTGTATGGAAAAAAAACGAGAAATTAGAATGAACCTTGCTCTTGCCCGTGTGCCTGTGGAATGCATTGAATATGTGATTGTGCATGAAATGGCTCACCTGAAAGTAAGACTTCACAACAAGATGTTTGAGACGCTACTGACAACATATATGCCATCTTGGAGAAAGTTGAAGCAGCAACTCAACAGTTTTGTGTCGGTGCCGATGATATAAAAAGTGCTGAAGGAAAGTGAAAAAATCTTTATTCTTTAAATTTATCACAATGAATAATAACATTACAATATTATCAGAAAGAATTGTTGATTCCACGATTAAAGAATACTTTGAAGAAGTGATGAATTCGTTTTATGCAAAAAGCTATCGTTCGGCGATAGTGATGTTGTATTCTATCTCAATATGTGATATAGTCTATAAGCTGACAGAGTTAAACACGACATATAAAAACAAAGCTGCAGGAGCTATTCTCACATCTATAGAAAAAACACAAAGTGACAACGAGTTTTCTTCAATGTGGGAAGAACAATTAATCAATGAATGTTTTCAGAAGAAGATCATTGTGGATATTGTTTTAAAAGATCAAATAGAGTCTTTGCGAAAATTAAGGAATCTATGTGCTCATCCTATTTTGAAAGAAGAAAAATCGTTGCACAAGCCTAACAGAGAAACAACTTTAGGCTTTATTGTGACAATTGTTGATGAATTGTTTTCAAAATCAGTACTTTCTTATGCATTTAATGATGTCTTTGATAGATTTTCGAATGATTTAGATCAGAGAAAGTGGGATATGTCATTTGATGATATTAACAATTACGTTAATAAAGCATATTTTGACAAGATCAACAATTTTGAAGTGGAATACAAATTCTATAAAAAGTTATGGATATTTGTTTTTGAAAAAACAGATACAAAATGCGAAGAAAACAGGATGGTAAATACTAATATTTTGGAATTATTGTATTCAAAATACGTTGGGGAGATAAATAATAGAATGAAGCAGGATGAGGATCAATTTTTTTTACAACATACATCGCTTTCAACAGATACCAGTCTTAAATGTTTCATTTATTTTGCTAATAGAAATAATATTTTTAATCATTTGTCTAAAGATTTAAGAGTTGTTTTGCGCAATAAAATTTCGTCCTCGGAATATGCCCAAATTGCAATTTTCCTATATGATGATATTCGAAAGCACTATCAGGATATATACACAACTGTTGCAGGAGAAATAACTCATTTGTTTGATATTGCTGAATTGAGAATGAACAGAGGATTCGCATTGGATTTTTTGATTAACTTATATGGGAAAAGCGAATATTTTGACGATGCCGATTTCTTCTATAACAAATATATTTCTTGCTATTTAAATGAGTTTTCTTTATCACAATTGGAACGTTTAATAATTGTTTCAAATGATAACGGTCAAATCTACGGTAGGAGAAAAGGAAAGGACTCAAACACTCAAATAGGCCAAAGAATGAAAGAGATTAATAACGATTTTAATTTTACGAAATACAATAACTTTCTTATTAATTCGAATCTGTCAACACCTTAATCTAAAAAATGTTGTACCTGTTCTCTACATAATAGAGGAATTATGTAATAATGTGTGTTTACGACAAAACCATTAAGTCGGTGTTTTCGCTTAACGCATCTTTCAAAATCGCTTTGACAAAGCCTTTGGCATCCATATTAATGATTGTTTTCTGGTCGTCAATCTCGTAATCATATTTTACCTCGAGAATCTTGACTGGCCCAAAATGGCGGCATTTGACATAAGCATCGTCATACTTAAAAACGAATGGATAGTCTGTTGTGGAACAATTGGCAATCTTTTGCTCAAGTTCTTCCAATGTGATAATACTATTACCTTTTGAGTCTATAATGGTATGGTCCACCGTTTCCAAGGGTATATGAGTGGCTGATTTCCAGTTTTCCGCATTTGTATAATCCAACATTGCATAAAACTCACGATACCCTTGGACATTGAATTTGTTAATCTTAGCCCATTCTTCATCAACTTTGAAGCGTGTATGTCTTACTTCTGCATGTGTATGAATATCTATTGTCCCTATGATTGTTTCTCCATTTTTGGGTGGGCGTAATTCCTTAATTGAAATGCCATATTCTTTGGCATACTCTTTTGCTCCTTTTTGAAAACCCACCTTCGTAACCATAATTCCCTCAATATCATCCAAATCCGTAAGAACACCTTGAAAAGCACAAACTTTCTCTTTGGGCACTCGTTTGTTGTAGTTCTTGCATTCTATCGCGCAGCGATGAATAACACCATCCTTTTCAAACTCCCAATAAACATCTATCTGGTGTTCACAACCAGAATGTCCTTTCAGCTTAATGTTGTGTTGCACCTTTTTTATGCTGATGTGATGATAGTTTAACAACTGTTGGTAAACTTCCTGGGTAAAAAGTTCGTATTCAGTATTTGGATTCATCGTAAAAGGATATTGTATTTGGAAGGCAAAGATAGGATTTTTCAGGCGTAATCTCACGTCCGCGCCCCTCCGGGGTGCGATATTCCCCACACATCGCCCTACGCTACAAAGCCCTGCAGTCCTGACGGACTGATGATTGTGGTGAGGAAGTCAATGAATGAAGAAGGTAAGAAACTACAGAGTTAAGAAGTTAAAAAATGAAGACTTTGGATTATAGTCTTTGATCTATAGTCTATAGTCTATAGTCTCTAATCACTAATCACTAATCACTGACTCCTGTCCCCTAATCCCTGAATACAAAAAGGGCACCCGCGTTGAATCGGATGCCCTTGCATTTCTCATAGGTTGGATTGTGCGTTAGCGTACCTGCACGCAGCGCACGCTCTGGCCGCGGCCCTTCTGTTGCTTCTTGCTCATGAGCTCCGGACAGATGTGCGTGATCACCGCACAATAGCCGTTGTACATGTCCGTAGTCTCGTCGCTAGCCCAGAAGTAGGT
>JBGUMF010000014.1:0-22181 GCA_045116675.1 Bacteroidales bacterium | reverse complement strand
TCTCCGTGGCACGCGCCTGCCGCGCCGCGATGGTGTGTGCGTGTGGCCCCTTTTCTACAGATATGCAACGCCTAACGGCGTTAGGGGCGGGAACAGAGAACCGGGAACCGAAAAACGCAAATCGTAAACCACAAATCCCAATCCCCAACTCCCAAACGCTAACGGCCAATAGCCAACGGCTAAAGCCCCAACTCTAATGCAGAATCTTGTAAATCAGCTCTTTTAGGAGTTCTCCCTCTTCGCAGTTGTTGTCCAAGCCCTTGGTTTTCATGTCGTACTCGCGCAGCAGGGATATGATACGGGTGAGTTGTGCGATGCTGTGCTTCTGGGCCATGGGTACCATCCGGAATGCCAGATTTCCGAAAATCTTCCTGGTGGTCTCCGAACTTTTGTCGGGCGACAGATGGTAGCGGAGCATGTTGTTGTAAAAACGGAACAGCATCAGGATAGTCTTCACGTTGGGGTTCTCTTTCAGATGCTGGGCGAAGTTCAGCGTGATCTTGTAAGCTTTCGGCTCGTTGCGGTTGCCCAAAGCATCCTGCAGTTCAAAGATGTTGTACTCCTTGCTGATGCCGATATACTTTTCCACCACATCGGGTGTGATGGCCCCGCCATTGGGCAGGATTACGCGCAGCTTCTCAAACTCGCTGTTTATGCGCGACAAATCGTTGCCGATATGCTCCGCCAACAGTGTGGCGGTGGTGTCATCCATCGTGAAGTGGAAACGCCCGGCTTGCTTCAGAATCCACTTGGACAGATTCCAGTCCTTTTCACCCTCCGACAGAAAAACCTCGCCATGCTGTTCAAAGGGTTTGCACTGGGCTGCGGTGAGTTTCTTGTATTTGTAGCAGATCACCAGGATGGTGGACTGGGTGGGCTCCTTTGCGTAGGCTTGCAGCTGCGCGAATTCCGCCGAGCCCTTGTCTTTTTTGGAAAAGTCCGATTCTTCTAAAGATGCGTTTTCCTCTCCCTTGGATGATTTTGAGGATCCCTTAAGATTGAACAAATCTTTTGCCTCCTTCAGGATGACAACACGATAGGGGGCACCGAACGGGAACTGCTTGGCGTTGGCAAGCACATCGGCCACAGTGACATCTTTCCCATACAAGACAGACTGGTTGAAGTCGCGGTCGGCCTCGTCCAGCACATGGTTCTCAAAGAAAGAGCAGATACAGTCAATATAAAAAGGCTCCTCGCCGTGAAGCAGGTACACGGGTTTGAACTGTCCGGCTTTGAGCTGTTTTGTAAGGTCTTCGTATTTAATCATATCCGATGTCGAATGTGGAGCCGCAAAAATACGAAAAAAAGAAAGCCGTTCGGGAAGAGCGGCTTTCAAAATCAAACATTATGAACAAAATATCACCTTATCGATTATTCCTGAGGAATAACGGATACAAATGATCTATCCTTGTAGGTTTTGCGGAAGGAGACGATACCGTCGCAAAGGGCGTAGAGGGTGTGATCCTTGCCCATGCCGACATTCTGTCCCGGATTGTGGACAGTGCCTCTTTGGCGGACGATGATGTTGCCAGCTTTTGCAAACTGACCTCCGAAGATTTTCAAACCTAATCTCTTGCTATGTGATTCGCGGCCGTTCTGTGAACTACCGACACCTTTTTTGTGTGCCATATCTTTTTAAATTATGTTCGTTAATACTGAATTACAATGTGATATCGTCGATTTTGATGGCGGTCAGATACTGACGGTGTCCGTTCAATTTCTGATATCCTTTTCTTCTTTTCTTCTTGAAAACAAGAACTTTGTCACCTTTGAGGTGTTTGACAACGGTAGCTGTAACAGCAGCACCATCCACGGTGGGCGTTCCAACTTTGACAGAACCGTCATTGTCCACTAACATCACACGGTCGAATTTCACCTGTGAACCTTCTTCAGCCTTGAGGCGTTGAACATAGACGCGGCGGTCTTTTTCAATCTTGAACTGTTGCCCGGCTATTTCTACAATTGCGTACATTTTTTTACTATTTTTTTGATTAAAAATTTTGGGCTGCAAAAATAAAAAAAAATCATAATCTGAATCCTGTCCTTGCAATTTTTTTTAAACATATTCGTTATTGTATGGCTTTTATTGGAAAAATATGATGAAAATGATGTCGAAAAAGTTTATTAAAGTACTGTTTATCAGTGCAATACTCGCATCCCTAACTCCCGTTGGGATTCAGGCTCAAACTTCCTCCAAAGGACCCGTCTATGTGGATTTAACCACCGCCGCCGAGCGTTCTGTGAATGCCGTGGTCTATATAAAAACGGAATTTATGCAGAAAAATTCAGCTTGGGATGAGTTTTTCGGGGGCACTATTTGGGAGCACTTTTTCGGTTCAAGGCCGAGCACCTATCCAGTGCAGGCGGCAGGTTCCGGGGTCATCGTCACCTCTGACGGCTACATCGTCACCAACAACCATGTGGTGGAGGATGCCGTGAAGGTCACGGTGACACTGAACGACAAGCGCGAATACGAGGGCACGATTGTGGGTACGGACCCCAAAACGGACCTCGCCGTGCTGAAAATCAATGCGGAGGGGCTCTCCTTCCTGGAGTTCGACAACTCTGATGAGGTGCGCATTGGCGAGTGGGTGCTGGCCGTGGGCAACCCCATGAATCTGACCTCCACCGTCACCGCGGGCATCATCAGTGCCAAGGCTCGGCAGCTGGCACTTTCAGGGCGAAGCCAGACGGAAGAGTCTTATTTGCAGACGGACGCGGCGGTCAACTCCGGCAACTCCGGCGGTGCCCTGGTCAACGCCTCGGGCAAGCTGGTGGGCATCAACACGGCCATCGCCTCCGGCAACGGATACTACACCGGCTACTCATTCGCCATCCCGTCCAACATTGTGAAGAAGATATACCTTGACATTAAAGAATATGGTCAGGTGCAGCAGGCCTACATCGGCGTCTCCATTGCCGAACTGAACGCATCTCTGGCGAAAGAGTACGATTTGGAAGATGTGCGCGGCGTATATGTGGCGGAAGTTGATGAGGAGGGTGCCGCAGCCCAAAGCGGCTTGCAGGCCGGCGACGTGATCACCCACATCGGCGGCACCCCTGTGAACAGCCTCGCGGAGGTGCGCGGCGTGCTGAAAACCAAATCCCCAGGCGATGTGGTCAGTGTAAGTATCGTCCGAAATAAAGAAAAATTCAACAAACTTGTAACTTTATTAAATAATAAGGGTACAAAGGAGCTGTTTGAAAAAAATTCAAGATAACTGGAAGCCGAAAGGCTTTTTACATTATTTAATATTCACAAAACCAAACGATTATAAGAAAATATCTATATGCGACAACTTAAAATCTCCAAATCCATCACCAACCGTGACTCCGCCTCTCTCGACCGTTATCTGGCTGATATCGGCAAGGAGCAGATGATTACGGCGGAAGAAGAAGTCGAGCTGGCCCGTAAAATCAAGGCCGGTGACGAAGAGGCGTTGAACAAGCTGACAACCACTAACTTGCGTTTTGTGGTCTCGGTGGCCAAGCAGTATCAGAACCAGGGTATCAGCCTCCAGGACCTGATTAACGAAGGCAACGTGGGCCTGATCAAGGCAGCCAAGCGCTTCGACGAGACCCGCGGGTTCAAGTTCATCTCCTACGCCGTCTGGTGGATCCGCCAGTCCATCCTGCAAGCCATCGCCGACCAGTCCCGTATTGTGCGTCTGCCGCTCAACCAGGTGGGTGTGATCAACAAAATCAAGAAGGAAACCGCCCGTCTGGAACAGAAGCTGAAACGCATTCCCACCACGGAGGAGATTGCGGAAGCCATTGACATGCCGGTATATAAGGTGTCGGAGATTATGAAGATGAACAACCATCCGCAGTCCATCGACTCGCCGATCTCCCCGAATGAGGAGACCCGCTTTGTGGACATCTTCGTCCACGACAATGACGAGGATACGGACACCATCCTGATGCAGGAATCGCTGGCGTCGGAGATCCACGACGTGCTGAACACGCTGCCCGAGAAGGAGCGCGAAGTGCTGATGCTGTTCTACGGCATCAACACCTCACACGAGCACACGTTGGATGAGATTGGCGACCGGATGGAGCTCTCCCGCGAGCGCGTGCGCCAAATCAAGGAGCGTGCCCTGAAACGTTTGCGCCAGAACAGCAAGAACAAAAACCTGAAAAGCTATCTGTAAGCCGCCATGAGAGGTCCTGAACGGCATCTTCTTGTGGTTGTGGTTTTTCTGATGGGATTATGTGTGACGGTAGCCTCCTGCCGACACCGTGATGTGCCGACACCGAAACCGGTCGGCTATTTCCGCATAGACCTTCCCGAACGCCAATACCAGCACACAGACACCACCCTACCCTTCACCTTCGAGCAGTCAGACCAAGCGGTCCTGTCCATCCGCAACCAGAAGGACGGAATCTGCTGGATCGACATGTCGTATCCCGAACTGAACGCCGCCTTCAAGCTGACCTGCATTCCCGTGCCGAAGGCCGACAGCCTGCGCAATCTGATGATTCGGGAGGAGAAAATGGTGAAATTCCACTATCAGAAGGCTGATGACGTGGAGTTTTCCGTCATCCGGGACCCTGAAGCCCGACTTTGGGGACGATTTTATGATATTGAAGGCAAAGAGGTAGCCACCCCGCTCATCTTCTGGATGACGGACAGCGCCCACTATTTTCTGCGCGGCACCCTCTATTTCAATTTCACCCCGAACAACGATTCCCTGCAGCCGGTCATCGACTACTTGCGAGAGGATTTCATGCAATTCACTAACACCTTTAAATGGAAATAAGCGATGATGTCCTTAAAAAAACATACAACTGGCGGCCTTTTGCTCTGTGTTTTCACGCTTTTTGCGTTACAAGTCCAGGCACAGGAAGTGCTGAAGATGATGCAATACAACCTCATGTATTACACGCAGACTTCCGGGGTGAGCGATTGCAACAACACAACCAACAACTTGGACCAGAAAGATGCCAACATCCGGAAGATATTCCATTATGTGATGCCAGACGTGTTTTGTGTGTGCGAGATGGGAACCAACCTTTCGTATGTGGAGCGCCTGCTCAACAACGCCATCAACACCGACGGGGTGAACTATTACCAGCACGGACCGCTGACCAGCTACTCGGGCGGCCAGATCGCCAACATGATCTATTACGATTCCCGGAAACTGCGATACCACAGCCATATTGCAGTGTCAACAGCCTACCGTGACATCAACGGTTATAAAATGTACTACAACTCCACCGAACTGGCTCATGGGGACACGGTATTCATCACCTTTTGGATCATGCACCTGAAGGCCGGAAGCGGGGAAACGAACGCCGCTGCCCGTCTCGTGCAGACCCAGAAACTAATGAGCAAGCTGTCGTCCCTTGGCGGTCCCGGAAACCATGTGGTGTCCGGCGACTTCAATATCTATGGTTCAGAGGAGCCCGCCTATCAGGAGATGACACAATACGCAAACAGCCTTTACCGTTTGTACGACCCCATCGGACGCGACGGGCACTGGAATAACAACAGTTCCTTCAAGGATATACACACCCAATCCACCCATTATGAATCGAATGGATGCTTTGCTACTGGCGGCTTGGACGACCGTTTCGACATCATTCTGGTTTCCCCATACGTATATTATGGTGTCACCGGGGTGATGGTGAGGCCGGAGACCTACCAAGCGTTGGGTCAGGACGGCAACCGTTTCAACAGCTCCATCATCTCACCGGCCAACAGCTTGATTCCGGCGGATGTGGCTAATGCCTTGTACAACCAGTCGGACCACCTGCCGGTAATCACGGAATTCTCCATTGCAGCCCATGTCGGGGTGGCCGACCTCGACGCTGAATTTTACCTGCAGGTGACAAATCCGGTACAGGACGACCGCCTTTCCATCCGAATGCAGGTTAATCAAGAAAATGACTACTGTTTTGAGGTCTTCTCGATGGATGGGAAATTGATAAAAACGTTCACGCACCATTTGGACGCGGGTGCGCACCAGCTGTCAGAACCCTTTGATTTGGCACATGGTATGTATCTGCTGAAAGTGTCGGACAGCAAGCATCGGCCACAAATTCAAAAACTGGTGAAATAAATCCTTGTTTCTATCGAAAATTATTATATCTTTGCACCTCATTTTAATTAAAACCATTAATTATGACAGCAAAGATAGTGAATCGTTATTCAGATGAGGAATTAGAGGAATTCAGAATACTCATAGAAAATAAGATTGCTGATGCCAAAAAGGCGATGGAAGTCTATCAGGATGCCTATAATGGCGCCGGGAACGACACCAACGACACGGCACCAACGTTCAAGAATATGGAAGACGGCAACCAGGTGCTCTCCAAGGAGGAGAACAGCCGTTTGGCCGGCCGCTTGGACAAGTACATCGCCAATCTGGAGGCTGCGCTCATCCGTATCGAGAACAAGACCTACGGCATTGACCGCATCACCGGCAAGCTCATTTCCAAGGAACGCCTGAAAATCGTGCCGCACGCCACACTGGATGTGGATTCCAAGTTGAACGAAAAAAAGAAATAAGGCTTGAGCAGGCAGAAAAAATTCCGGCTTATAGCCATAGCCATTGTGGTGGTAGTACTGCTTGTGGACCAGCTTCTGAAGTTCTGGGTCAAGACGCACATGACCATCGGCCAGCTGACCCCCGTGTTGAGCAATTGGTTCAATCTGCTTTTTATTGAGAACGCGGGCATGGCCTTCGGCCTCTCTTTCGGGCAGAATGTCGGCAAGCTGCTATTGTCGCTGGTGCGCATTGTGCTGGTGGTGTTCCTGTGTTGGTACCTGCACCGGCAGATCAGCCGCGACAAGCTGGACGGCCTCACCCTGACGGTCTTCTGTCTGGTAATCGCCGGCGCGTTAGGCAATATCCTGGACTCGCTGTTCTATGGATTGATCTTCAGCGAGAGCACGCCGGAGACCTTGGCCGTGCTGTTCCCGGACGGCGGCGGGTACGCCCCCTTCTTCTTCGGCCGGGTGGTGGACATGTTCTATGTGCGCCTGTTCCACATCCCCGACGGCTTCCCGCTGTGGGGCGGCTCCTATTTCTTCCCGGCCATCTTCAACTTCGCCGACGCATGCATCACCGTCGGCATCTTCCTGATGCTCATTTTCAACAAACGCTTCTTCCAGCCTTCGGCAAAAGAGGAACCCGCAACGGATTCCGCCGATACGACAGAAGTTTCCAAATCCTGATTTTGACAATTATAAAAAACCAATACAATGAAGAATTTTAGAAAAACATTATTGCTGTCCCTGATGACAGTATTCTGCACGGCCACTTTCGCCGTGAATCCGCCTGATGAGGGCATGTGGCTGCCGATGTTCATCAAGAACTACAACTACGCCACCATGCAGAAGATGGGTCTGCATCTGACTGCCGAGCAACTGTACGACATCAACAACTCCTCCCTCAAGGATGCCATCGTCCAACTGGGTGACGGCTTCTGCACCGGCGAGATGGTCTCCCGCGACGGTCTCATGTTCACCAACCATCACTGCGGCTACTCCTCTGTGGTGGAACTCTCCACGGTGGAGCACGACTACCTGACCAACGGTTTCTTCGCCATGAGCAGGGAGGAGGAGCTTCGCGCCAATTTCCATGTCCATTTTTTGGAAAGAATGGAGGATGTGACGAGTATTGTCCTTGCAGGTGTGGACGAGAACACCTCCGAGCAGGATCGTGAGAAAGCCATTTCCACGGCCATCAAAAAACTTAAAGAGGACAATTCGGGTGGAAAACGCTATAAAGTGGTGGTGAAGCCCTTCTACGAAGGCAACGAATACTATATGTTCATTTACACCGAATATAAGGATGTTCGTCTGGTATGCGCTCCGCCTTCCGCCATCGGCAAGTTCGGCGGTGACACCGACAACTGGATGTGGCCGCGCCACACGGGCGACTTCACCGTATTCCGCATCTACACGGCTCCCGACGGTTCCCCGGCAGAATACTCCCCGGAAAATGTGCCGTTGCACCCCAAACATTTCCTGCCCATCAGCCTGAAGGGCTACCAGCCGGGCGACTACACGATGATCTGGGGCTATCCCGGTACAACGGAGCGTTTCAAAACCTCCTACGAGGTGCAGAATTCCATCGACATTGAAGGTCCGGCCTACTATGAACCGTTGGATATCATCCTTCCTGTCATCAGCGACGCCATGAATGCGGATGAGGCTGTACGTCTGAAATATGCCGACGGCCATGCCAGCTTGGCCAACGGTTGGAAAAACCAAAAGGGTATGGTGGCCAGCTTGAAAGCCCTCAAGGTAGTGGAAACCAAACAGAAACAGGAAGCCGAACTCACCAACTGGATCAACCAGGACGAACAGCGTAAGATGCGTTATGGCAGCTGTCTGGATGAAATCGCCCAAGTATGCAAGACCATTGACGGCAATGCCTACAAAGTGTATCTGGATGCCAATTTCGCACTCCGTTCCTCAGCTGTCCTGATGGCCGGTTGGCGCACCCATAACAAACTCGAAATCAAGGATGGGGAAAAGACCTTGTCGGATGCCACCATTAAAGCTGTGCGGGCTGCATACGACAAAGCCGTTGACGATAAGGATATGGAAACGGAAATCAAGATCATCATGGCTACGCTGAAGATCTGGAACAACGTGCCGGAATCCTACCGTCCCGACATCCCGGGCCTTTTGGCAAAGAATTTCAAAGGTAGCGAGGCCAACTTCGAGGCTGCTGTACGCAACTCCATCTTCATCTCCAAGGATAATCTGGAGAAATATCTGGCGAAACCCTCCAACAAAGTGCTGTACAAGGATCCTATCTATCTATATTTGCAGCAGTTGTCGGGTGTGATTTTCACCAACCAGCACATTTTCACAGATATGGGCAAGTTGGACATTCCGCGCCGCACCTATCTGGCCGCCCTCAAGGAGATGAACGCCTCCACCCCGATGTATCCGGATGCCAACAGCACCATGCGTACCACTTTCGGTACAGTGTGCGACTACTATCCGGCGGATGGCGTGCATTACAACTATTTCACCACCACAAAGGGCATCCTGCAAAAGGAGATTCCGGGCGATCCCGAATTTGACGTGCCGGCCAAACTGAAACAGCTCATCCTGAACCGTGATTTCGGCCAATATGCGGACAAGGACGGCGAATTGCATGTGTGCTTCCTCTCCAACAACGACATCACCGGCGGCAACTCCGGCAGCCCGATCATGAACGGCGACGGCGAGCTCATCGGCCTTGCCTTCGACGGCAACTGGGAGGCCCTGAGCAGCGACATCGTGTTCAACACTGCCCTGCAGCGCTGCATCAACGTGGATGCCCGCTATGTGCTCTTCGTTATTGACAAATTCGGTGGCGCAGGCTACCTGCTCAACGAAATGGATATCCGCAGATAAATCTGCATTTCACCATAAGGGCAGTCGGTAGCGACTGCCCTTTTTGCCCCCGTCATTTTTGTCATGAAAAATCGGAACCTCTGCTACATACTCTCCAAGTGCAGGCGTTTCATCAAGAAACACCTCAGCAGCCGTGCTGTCATTTTGTTCCTGAGTGTGCTGATTGGCGTGCTGGGGGCGTTGGCGGCCATCGTCATCAAAAACCTGCTGCACTTCACCACCACGATGCTCAGCCACACCTTCACGGGCAATAGCATCAACTACATCTATCTGATATTCCCTCCGATAGGCATCTTTCTGACCATCTTGTTTGTAAAGAAAGTGGTACGTGATGATTTGAGTCACGGGGTCAGCATCGTTCTCAAATCGATTTGCAAAAGTGACGGCAAGTTGAGATTCCACAACGTCTATTCCTCGATGGTGTCAAGTGCGTTGACGGTAGGGTTCGGCGGCTCTGTGGGTTTGGAGGCCCCCATGGTACTCACCGGATCGGCCATCGGCTCGAATCTGGGCCGATTCTTCCATCTGAACGCCAAACAGACCACACTGCTTTTAGCGTGCGGTTCCACAGCGGCAATGGCAGCCATCTTCAAGGCACCCATTGCGGCCATTGTCTTCACCTTCGAGGTGCTGATGCTGGATTTGACGGGAAGTGCCATCCTGCCGCTGCTCATTTCCGCGGCCACCGGCACGGTCATGTCCATGTTCTTTTTAGGGAGAGACGTGATGTTCACCATCGGGGCCACCCACGAGTTCTTCATCACGAATATCCCACTCTATATCGTACTGGGTTTGCTGTGCGGGCTGGTCTCCGTCTATTTCCTGCGGGTGTCGCGCATGTTGGACCGGATGATGCGGAAACTGCGTTATCCATGGCTCAAGGCGGTGGTGGGATCGCTGCTGCTCTGCTCGCTGATTTTCCTCTTCCCGGTATTCTACGGGGAGGGGTACGACAGCATCAACCTGCTGATACATGGCGACTACGCAGCATTGTTCCGCAATGCGCCCTTCGGCATACCGAACACCAACAGCGTGCTCTTCTTCGCAGGCATCGCCGGCATCATCCTAATGAAGGTGTTCGCCACTACGTTCACCACAGCGGCTGGCGGTGTAGGCGGTGTGTTCGCCCCCACGCTTTTCATCGGGGCATTCACGGGCTTTCTGGTTTCCTCGGTGGCCCATTTCTTCACGGGCATCAATTTTCCGGTGGTCAACTTCATCCTCGCAGGCATGGCCGGCGTGATGACGGGCGTAATGCAGGCCCCGCTGACCGCCATGTTCCTGATTGCGGAACTCTCCGGAGGCTATTCGCTGCTCATCCCACTGATGATCACAGCCGCCTGCTCCTACATCTGCACCAATCCGTTCGAGAAATACTCGGTCTATACCCGTCCGCTGGCGGAAAAAGGCAACCTCAAAACCCACAACAAAGACCGCTTCGCCTTGAAGAAACTGCAATGGCTGAACATTCTGGACACGAACATCAGCACCATCCCCGCGCACAGCACCCTGCGCACCTATACGGATGCGATTGCCCATTGCCGCCGCAATCTCTTTGTGGTGGTGAAAGACAACAATATCTTCTCAGGACTGCTCGTGATGGACGACCATCGGGAGGTGATTTTCAAGCCGGAGCTCTACGATCTGGTGCGGGTGGAGGATCTGATGATAGAACCCGAAGAATTTATATATGAGGATGAAACGGCGGCGGAGGTGCTGGAAAAGTTCAATAAGACAGGCAATTTCAATATGCCGGTCATCACCCGCGACCGGCAATATCTCGGATTCCTGTCGAAGGCACGCTTCCTGGCCGAGTACCAGCAGTTCATCGCCGACGATTCCGAAGATTGATTTATGTCGGGAATGTTTTTTTTAGAATAAAAAGTTAAATATGCAAATCATAACAACGCCGATTCCGGGTTTGATTGTGTTGGAACCGAAAGTGTTTCACGATGACCGCGGCTACTTTTTTGAGAGTTATAATGAGAAGACCCTGGCAGAAGTCGGCATCCGGGAGAACTGGGTGCAGGACAACCAGTCGTGTTCGCAGAAGGGGGTGGTGCGCGGCCTTCATTTCCAGCGTCCTCCCTACGCACAAGCCAAGCTGGTGCGCATCCTCAACGGTGCCGCTCTGGATTTTGCCGTGGATATCCGAAAGGGAAGCCCCACCTACGGGCAATACTATTCGGTGCTGCTGACCGCCGATAACTTCCGGCAGTTCTACATCCCTGCGGGCTTTGCGCACGGGTTCGCGGCCCTGGAAGACAACACCCTGTTCTTCTACAAATGCTCCAATTTCTATCATAAAGAATCGGAAGGCAGCATCCGTTTCGACGACCCCGACCTGCATATCGATTGGCAGGTGGAGCATCCGCTGACCTCACCCAAGGACCTCACCGGTGCTTTCCTGAAAGATTTTGATTCCCCATTTGTGTTTTAGCCATGCCCAAGCTCATCATCTTTGATTTGGACGGCACACTGCTCAACACCCTTGAAGACTTAGCGGATGCCGCCAACCACATATTGGCCGCCCATGGTTTTCCGACACATCCAGTGGATGCCTACCGCTACTTTGTGGGCAACGGGATGACCAAGCTCATCGAGCGCATCCTGCCCGAAGGGGAAAAAACGCCTGAACTTATTAACCTCTGTTTAAAAGAGTTCTTGGCATATTATACGGAGCATATGCATGATAAGACTACAGTATATCAAGGCATTACGGAACTCTTAACGCAGCTTCAGAACCGTGGGGTGAAACTGTCGGTAGCGACCAACAAGGCGCATGTGGCGGTGGCCCCACTCATGACCGAGTATTTCCCCACTATTCACTGGGATGCACTTATTGGGCAACGTCCGGGCGTTCCGGTCAAGCCCGACCCGACCGTGGTCTTTGACATCCTGGCCGCCACGGGCTGCGAGGCGTCAGAAGCCTTGTATCTGGGCGACACGTCGGTGGACATGGAAACGGCGCACAGGTCCGGCGTGCGGGCCGTGGGCGTGCTGTGGGGATACCGTCCGCGCACAGAGTTGGAGGCCGCCGACGCCGATATCATCATCAAGAAGCCGGAAGATTTGATGAAGCTGGTGGAATCCAACCGCTAAATTTCGTACTTTTGCCCCTCTGAAAAAACGAACCCCCTATGCGCAAGACAGGCCTTTATTTCGGATCCTTCAACCCCATTCATATCGGTCATTTGATCATTGCCGAATATATGCTGGAGCATTCCGACCTCGAAGAGCTCTGGTTCGTCGTGTCTCCCCGCAACCCACTGAAAGAGAAGACCTCTTTATTGGATGACCGGCAACGGCTCCACATGGTCAACCTGGCCGTGGAGGATGACGACCGTTTCCGGGCCAGCGACGTGGAGTTCGCCCTGTCCCAGCCCTCGTACACGTGCCACACTTTAGTGCATCTGGCAGAGAAATACCCCCAGCGGGAGTTCGCCCTCATCATGGGGGAAGACAACTTGCAGACCATCTACAAGTGGCTGAACTACGACTGGATTCTGGAAAATTACGACCTTTACGTCTATCCCCGTCCGGGATATGACGCCGGAGAATACAAGGAAGGCCCTCGCATCCATTTCGTAGATGCCCCGCTGATTGAGCTATCCTCCACCCTGATTCGGGAAAACCTCCGACAAAACAAGGCCGTGCGCTACATGCTTCCACCAAAAGTATGGCAGTATCTGGACGAGATGGGGTTTTATAAGACCTAAGACTTAAGACTGGAGACCAGAGACTATAGACCAAGGATTATAGATTATAGATTATAGACTATAGACCGAAGACCTTACGAACATTATAAACATTATAAACATTACGAACCTTACAAACATCACTAACCCTACAACCACCCCCTCATCCACCCGATTATGTCATTCAAACGTTATACCATCGAAGATCTGGAAATACTCTCCGCCGGTGCGGAGGGCAAGGCCGTAGCCAAACTGGACGGTCTGACCATTTTTGTCCCTTACGCCGTTCCCGGCGACAGAGTGGATGTGGAGATATTCAAGAAAAAACACCATTATGCCGAGGCCAACCTGATAGCAGTGCGGCAGCCCTCTCCCGACCGTGTGGTGCCGCCCTGCCCGCACTTCGGCGTGTGCGGCGGCTGCAAATGGCAGATGCTCGACTACGCCAAACAGTTGGAATACAAACAGAAACAGGTGGATGACAATTTCCGCCATCTCGGCAAATTCGAATATCCGGAGCTTCGTCCGATTTTGGGTTCGGAGAAACAATACTATTATCGCAACAAGTTGGAATACACCTTCTCCAATATGCGGTGGCTATCGTACGCGGATATGGCCCGCATGAAGGCGGGGGAACCTTTTGAGATGCGCTGCGCCGGATTCCACATCCCCGGCATGTTCGACAAGATTCTCGACATCGACCACTGCTGGCTGCAGACGGCCCCAAGCAACGACATCCGTCTGTTCCTCAAAGCCTATGCCATGGAGCACGGCATCACCTTCTACGACCCGCGCGCCCGCGAAGGCGTGCTGCGCAACCTCATCATCCGCACCGCCTCCACCGGCGACCTCATGGTGGTGATGATCGTTTCCGCTTTCAATGAGGAGGTGGAGCAAATGCTGAACGCCCTCGCTGACCGGTTCCCGGAAATCACCTCTTTAATATATATGGTCAACACCAAGGTGAACGACGCCGTCTTCGACCTGCCCTTCCATCTGTTCAAAGGCAAAGACCACATTATGGAGAAGATGGAGGACCTTTACTTCAAGGTCGGGCCCAAATCCTTCTACCAGACCAATAGCGAGCAAGCGTATGTCCTCTACAGTGTGGTGCGCGATTTCGCCGCCATCCAGCCCAATGAGGTGGTGTATGACCTCTTCACCGGCACCGGCACCATTGCCAATTTCGTCGCCCATCAGGCGAAAAAGGTGGTCGGCGTGGAGTACGTGGATGCCGCCGTGGACGACGCCCGCATCAACTGCGAGCGCAACCAAATCCACAATGCGGAATTTGTGGTGGGCGACATGGCCAAGATCTTCACCGACGACTTCATCGACAAGCATGGTCGCCCGGATGTCGTCATCACCGATCCGCCGCGCGCGGGTATGCACCCCAACGTGCTGCAGATGCTGGTCAAGCTGCGGGTGCCGCGCATCGTGTATGTGAGCTGCAACCCCGCCACACAGGCCCGCGACCTTACCCTGCTGAACAGTACCTACAAGGTGACGGCGGTGCAACCAGTGGACATGTTCCCGCACACCCAGCACGTGGAGAACGTGGTGCGGATGGAGTTACGGTAAATATCCGTCACTGCATTTGGAAGCACATGGGCGGTGGTGGTATGAATCTTGCAGCGTGCGAAAAAACATCTTACGAGGCGGTTTTGAATAAAATTTCCCCATAAAACTGTTCATATCAAAAAAAAGTGTATTTTTGCCGCCTCAAACGAATGGTCTCTTGGCCGAGTGGTTAGGTACCGGTCTGCAAAACCGTTGACTCCAGTTCGAATCTGGAAGAGACCTCCAAGGCGGAATGCAAAAGCGTTCCGCCTTTTTCTTGCTCTTATGTCAGTAAATCAAGCAGTTCTGCGGCGGTGACGTTGTTCAGGTAGTCGCCAACAGCCACCGTGTCCAGCAGATTGGCTATCGCCGCACGTTCGTGCGGCTGCCCGATGAGCAGGGCGGCCAGCTCGTCCGGATCTTTGGTGGAGAAGTAGTCGCCGAAGAAACGTACGCTCCGGATATGGCCGTTTTGCACGTCCATCATGGCTTGGATAATGCCTCCATTGGTTTTCGTCTTTTTCGAAAAAGCGTATTGCGGCGATTTCCCATAATTCCACTCCCATGTGCTGAACTTGGTGCGTTCCAGCTCGCGGATGGCGGCCTCTTCGGCGGGTGTGAGACAGTCGGGCTCGCTGATGCCGTGGGGCTGCATGACGAACCGCATCAGATAATCCTTGAAAGAGAGCACATCCATGGGCTGGGGCAGATGCTCGGAAATGTTGGTCACGCGGCTGCGCACCGACTTCACGGCTTTGTCGCTGAACTTCATCGGGTCTGCCTTCAGTGCGCCCGCCAACTTGGACTGCAGGGTGGAAAAGAGCAAGGTGCCGTGTTCCAGGGCCCGGTTGCCGTAGAAGGTCATGGCATTGCCCGAAATCTTCTTGCCGTCGATGACGATGTCGTTGCGACCCGAGAAGGAGGCCGGCACCCCCAGCGAACAGAGAGCATCCACGATGGGCTGCAGATAGCGCAGGAAGTTGATTTCCTTTTCGTGGGACTGGATGTTCTGGATGAAGGTGAAGTTGAGGTTGCCGAGGTCGTGGAATACGGCCCCGCCACCGGTCAGTCGCCGGGCTACGGTGATGTGGTGTTGCTCCACGAAGTCCGTGTCAATCTCCGCGAGGGCATTCTGGTACCGCCCGATGATGACGGAATCGTCGTTTTGCCACAGCATGAAGACGTCCTCCGCCGAATTTTTCAGCAGATACTCCTCGGTGGCCAGGTTCATGTAGGGGGATTGGCTGGTGAGCCACAGGAATCGCATAAGGGGATAAATTAAAAAACGGGATGCGCCGAGGGTGCATCCCGTTGTAGCGTTATGAATTAGAATTATTTTTTGAAATAGCGGTTAAACAGGCCTTGGAATCCCTGGCCGTGACGGGCCTCATCCTTGGCCATCTCGTGGACGGTATCGTGGATGGCGTCCCAATTCATCTCCTTGGCGCGTTTGGCAATGCGCATCTTGTCGGCGCAGGCACCGCTTTCAGCCATCATACGCTTCTCCAGGTTGGTCTTGGTGTCCCAGACCACATCGCCCAGAAGCTCAGCGAATTTGGCGCAGTGCTCGGCCTCCTCGAAGGCGTAGCGTTTGAAGGCCTCGGCCACTTCGGGATAGCCTTCACGGTCGGCCTGACGGCTCATGGCTAAGTACATGCCCACTTCCGTGGCTTCACCCATGAAATGAGCGTTGAGGTCCTTGATCATCTCCTCGTCGGAGCTCTTGGCTACGCCGAGGACGTGCTCGGTGACGAAGGTCAGTTCGCCGTCTTCCTTGACTTCTTCGAATTTATCGGCGGGTTGTTTGCATTGAGGGCATCTTTCAGGGGGGGTGTCGCCTTCATAGACGAAACCGCAAACTTTGCATACGAATTTTTTCATGTCTCTTTTTTTGTTGTTGTTTTATTAAATAATATTGTCTAATCTTTGGTAAGATTTTCAAAAAGCATTTGACGCAGGGAGGAGTCCGTGAGGTCGCGGGTCATCTGGCCCTCCTTGCAGATGGAGATTTTCCCCGTCTGCTCGGAGACGATGACGGCGATGGCATCGGTCAGCTCGGTGGAACCGAGGGCAGACCGGTGGCGGAGACCCACCTCCTGGGGGAGGTTCGGATTCTTGGACACTGGCAGGATGCAGCGTGCCGCCGCGATACGATGGTCCTTGATGATGACGGCACCGTCGTGCAACGGACTGTTTTTAAAGAAGATGTTCTCCAAAAGTTCCGAATTGGGCAGGGCATCCAGCTTCTTGCCCGTTTCGAGGAATTCGTCCAGTGGGGTCTTGCGGGCGAAAATGATAAGGGCACCTGTCTTGGTGGCCGACATGTTGTGGCACGCATCGCGCACGGCCTCAATCTCATTCCGGTAGGTGTCGGAATCCTCCTTGCGTCCCAACTTTTCGTTGAAAAAGCGCAAGAGACGTCCATCCCCGATGAAAAGCAGGAATTTGCGTATCTCCGGTGCGAAAAGGATGATGATGGCCAGGATGCCCACGTTGATGACCTCACCCAACAGTTCCGACAACAAGGTGAAATGGAGATAGGCCACGGCCTTCCAGATCACATAGAACAGGGCAATAATCCAGAACAGCTTGACAGCGGCGGTTCCCTTGGTGAGTTTGTACAACTCGTATAAGAGGATGGCCACAATCAGGATGTCGAGGATATCGATCAGCCGGAAGTTGAGAAAACTGAGCGCGTCGGGCATGGCTGGGCGTGTTGTAAGGGTTTATTTAGCCAGCAGGGCGGCTAACGAGATGGAGTATAGTTTCGTCTTGGCGCTGTCGCCGCGGGAGGAGAGCACGCAGGGAACCTTAGCACCCATCAGGATGGCACCGATCTCAGCGTGGTTGAACTTGGTGCAGCATTTGTAGAAGACGTTGCCGCTCTCGATGTTCGGGAAGAGCAGACAGTCGGCGTCGCCGGCCACATCGCTTTTCAGCTTCTTGATTTCGGCAGTCTCCTTGTCAATGGCGATGTCAAGAGAGAGCGGGCCGTCCACATAAGCGCCGCCAATTTGGCCACGTTCGGCCATCTTGGCGATAAGGGCGGCATCCACACAGGCCTGCATACCAGCCAGCATCTGCTCGGTAGCGCAGATCAGGGCCACTTTGGGCTTCGCAATGCCGATGGCCTTGGCGGTGCCCACCAGGTTGCGGAGGATGACCTGCTTCTGTTTCAGATCAGGAAGCGGGATGATGGCCACATCGCCCACAATAAGCAGCTTGTGGTAGGCGGGGTTCTCAATCACGGCCACATGCGACAGGGTGGCGTTGGGCGGACAGAGGCCGCGCTCCTTGTTAAGGATGGCACGCATGTATTTGTCGGTGGGGAGCAGTCCCTTCATCAGGATGTCGCCCTCGCCGTTGTTGATGAGGTCGCAGCTCATGGCGGCGGCCTTCGTGTCAACCGTCTCGTGGATGATCTTGAATTTATTGATGTCGATGTTCAGCGTTTTGCAAACCTGTTCGATGGCGGCGGTGTCGCCCACCAGGGTGGCGTCAATCACGCCCATGTCCACGGCGGCGTTGACGGCCTGGATGGTGTGTTCGTCGTTGGCATTGGCTGCCACCAATCTTTTCCTGGGTTTGGACTTCACCAAGTCCACCATTTGATCTAATTTAGTGATATCCATATCGTTATAATTTTTTAGGGTTGTTTTTTCAATAGGTGCAAAGATAATAAAAAAGCGTGATTGGCAAGGTGTGCATTGACTTTTAATTCTCATTTTACCCTCTTTGCCAACATCGGCCTTTTCGAGGCATGATATAGTGAGGGTGAAAATCTGTACTAATTGTGGGCGCAACGGACGGAAAGGCCATCCTCTTCGTTGGGCTTACACCTGACCAAACAGCTATTGTCGTTGTACAGGTACCGCCTCCATGCCAATTCGTCAACCTCCTTTGTAGAAGACCAGAAAGCCGCGACGGAACCGGAGCCGCGGAAGGCTCCGAAATAGCCGCCAGTGGGATAGGCCGAGAAGCCTGAAGCGTTGTTGGTCTCAGGATTATGGCCTGGAGTCCCTTCCTTTGAAGATTCCTCCCAACCGGTTTGATCACCCTTCCTGCCTTTGGGTATGGGACTTCCATCTTTGAAATGGGTGGTGCGCAGGTTGCTCTTCATCCAAATTTTGTTTCCGATTTTGACAGCATCATACTTGTTTCCGTCCACGTCGGTAACAGCGTTGTAGAACACATTCTGCTCGCTGGCGTCATCGTGTTTACAAGCTGCAATGGTTAGGGATAACAGAATGACTGTCATAATGATAGAGAACTTTTACATGCTTTTCATGTTATTGTTATTTTCTGAAGTTTGTCTTCCGCCTGAATAGACTTCTGCGCGAACGACACCGCAAAAATAGAGTTTTTTTTCAGCCCAATGTAGTTATTTGGTTTTTTCTTACGTTATTATATTTGTGAAACCGCAGGATCCTTTCGAAGCTATGCTCCATCGCCACAGGGGGTTGCTTTTCTCGCTCTGCCGACACTTCAGCCGACGGGGATTAGAGATTGACGACCTGTTGCAGGAGGCCACCGTAGCGTTGTGGCGCGACAGAGAACGATTACTCTCCCTGCCTGCCTTGCAACAGACGGCGTTAACCTGGAAGATCGGGCGCAATGCCGTGATTGACTGCCTGCGGCGCGTGAAAGAGACCGAAGCGCTGCCGGAAGACTATGAGGAAGTGGACGAGGATCGCAGTCTGCTGCGGGAATTACACGAGAGGATTGCCCAGCTTGACGAACCTGACCGCTCAATTGTACGGATGCAAATGGAAGGTTACAACTACAAGGAGATCGGTGAACAAATAGGGATTACAGAGAAGAATGTGAGCGTGAGACTGGTAAGAATCAAAGAAAAATTAAGAAAATCAATGGAAATATGACAGAAAACGAATTTGATATGTTATGGCAACGGGCTGAGGCTGAAGGCTATGGCAAGCGGCTGGCTGCAGAATACCCCCTCTGGAGGCAGAAGCAACGCCGCGTGGTCAGCATGGTAACGGCTCTTTTGATTGTTGTGACAGTGGCCATGTCGCTGTTCACCACGCAGCTGCACCATTCCCGGAATTATGAGAAAGTGTATTGTAACCGCGTCGGCACCACCGATGCGCAATGGGCCTCTTTGGCCGCAGAAATGCTTCTGGAATAATGAAACGACTGATTATCTTATTAATGCTGCTGCTCCCGATAGTGGCCATGGCACAAAGCGGCCTGTACAAGAGCTACGCTTCGAGGCAGAATCTCACCGTGGCACAAGTGAGCGGTTTCAAACTCAACGAAAGCGAACGTGTTGATGTTGTGATAATAGTGGCCGACGATGACGCAACATGGCAACAATTATCCAAAGAATTGAATATCAAGGGTGAAAACGGCTCAGTGAGTTGGCTTGGCGATATTGACAAACCGGCACAGCGCGTGAAATGGTCGAGTACCCCCGTCTTGCGTGTGGTGGCCTCCCCTACACGCCGTACCATAGCGTTCTATCGTATCAATACAGAGTCGCAATACGATGCCCTGCTTGATTACCAGCTGAATAATATGAAACAAGCAAAATAAAACTCGTATATATGAAAAAAACACTGAGATTCACCGCTTTGTCAGCGGTATTAATCATGATCTTCATGGCCTGTGAAAAACCCAACAACCAGGAAGGCAACAAAATCAACAATGAACCCCGAGAACGGACTATCATCTACACGGTCGGGAACAGCGAAACCCGCCAGTCTTTGGCAACGGAAGGCGAATGGGATGTCTTGGTGGATGTGCTCTGCGACCAAGCCCGGGGCGGCAAGAAGGTGACTTTTTACAACATGAACCAGACAACGTACCTTCAGAACCATGGATTGCAAGGCATCAAGGCTGCCATAACATTCAGCACCACCAATCGCGAAGAGATGAAGGCCTGGATGAAAAAGATGGAAAAAGAGGGACGCACGGTTGTTGTCTCCTACGATAACGGCACATGGAACGGTATGGCCTACGCCACAGCACCGCCCACAAGCACCTCCAGTACCATTGTCGGCACGTGGCATTTCATCTGCTCGGTGGTAAACCATGTCGATCCGAATGGCACCTTGACAGGCAGCGACCTCTACGTTCCGGAAGATGGCGGTGGCTCTATGTATTACACCTTTTATGATAATGGTACCATAACATTGTCTATCACTGGAATGGATGGCACTACCGCTACGGAAAACTCCACGTGGACGCTTTCGACAGATGGAAAACTCAACAGTGATCTTTTGCCAAACGGCATTTGCTGGGATGTCAATTGGATCACCGACAACACCTTGATTATGTCACGAGCAGACCTCGGCACCGAAGAAGGCGACCTTGTCTACCAACTGCAATTTGACAGGGAATAAAAAAAATTTTTTATGGCTGTAGTTTTTCGTCTTCCTGTTACGTTCTTATAGCTGAAAAAACGAATCTTTCAATAAACAAACTAAAAATTTAAGGTATGAAAAAAAACATCTTTGTAATCGTAGTAGCCGCTATCGCGCTCTGCTTTGCCTCTTGTCAGAAAGAGGAGGTCTCTCCTAATGGAAACAATGGAAATGAAAACAATGGGAATAACGCCAAAGTGACGACCACTGCCGACCTCATCGGCACCGATTGGACGGCCACCCTCTCCCTCGGCGATTTTATCTACGCTATGACGGGCTCAAACCTCAGCGACTACGGTTGTCAATTTCCGGATGGCTTCGACACCACGATGGTATTCCACCTCAGCTTCGACCAGGATTTTGCACACATCACATTCAGTGACAACATAAGCATTATTAATGTGGTTCAAATGGCAGGAGGCTACACCAACGAGGAAATCGAGCATATGGATCTTGCATACGTCTATGACGCTACCACGCACACGGGCACTTTGACGGCTGTTGGCACCGATGAGAACGGCGCCCCCATCAACTATCAGATTGTCTTTACCTATGATGACAATGCCGACACCATTACTATCAACATGCAGTTTGCCAACGCCGAGGACGAAAATACCACTATAAGCTTCCCGCTGGTGTTCCATCGCGACGTAACAACGGCATAGGTATCAGCTAAACATCCAATGATTAGTCAGCACCTACATTCGTGTGGGTGCTGATTTTTTTTATGACATGATATAGATATTGACCCAAGAGGATTATGACGGCATTTTTCCATTGTTTATGATATTCGTGGCACCTCAGTGCCGCACGAAACCAACTCCCCTTCTAATTTTTAGATTTGACGAATGAACGAGCGCAGAGGCAAAGCCGGCTTTGACTATGCCGAGTAATGAGGAAAAGAAGGCGTAGCCTTCAACAGGTGCCCGAAGGGCGGGGTAGTTAATATGGGATATCATTCCTTATGGATTCTCTTCATTTCCATAATGTTTGACAATGTAGTCTTCCAAGTCCTCCAACACCAGATTCACATGTTGCAGGACATCGTAGTCCGTCGTGCGGAACACGTTTAATCCAAACCCTTCCAAGAATTCGTCGCGCCGTGCATCATAATCCAGCTTTTCGTTGTGGGAGCCGCCGTCTATCTCCACAACCAATCCGAGACTTTTTACATAGAAA
>JBGUMF010000013.1:0-3110 GCA_045116675.1 Bacteroidales bacterium | reverse complement strand
GGCCATATACTGCGGCGTCACCGCCACGGAGCCATACACCACATTCGGCACAGCCACCTGCGCCGCCGGAGCATCGGCCATCACCGCCTCCCCGGCCATCACGCGGTTCGCGTTCAGGCGCACGTACAGATTCATACCGGAGAGCTCGGCCTTCTGGCCGAAAACAGAAGCCCCACTGGCGTGCTCCGCCAGCCGGTCCCACTCGGACCGCTGCTCATTGGAAAGCGTTACCCAGCTCTTGGAAATCTTCTTCAGCGAAGCCCTGCGGGCCAGCTGGGCTCCGGTCGCAACCCCGGTCGGGTAACACTTCAGCGAAAGGATGCTACGGCCGCCCACCTGGCGAGCCGTAACACCCTTTGCCGACCCAGAAAAGCCCCCGAAAGCAATGGAAGGAAGCGCTATCATAGTTTAAGTATTGTTTTAATCTTGTTTTCGTAAATCTTTGATTCAAATTTACTTAACTAAAGAACGCCAGTCAATCCCCCAAACTTTCACCCTTACAACTATTTGACATAGTTAACTGCCATTATTACCAAACCATACTAAAACAAACCAAAACCACACATCAACTGAACAGATTCGCAAAAAAATGTCAAGATGAAGTGCTACTTAAATCTATTTGGGTATTGTTTCTTATTGTAAAGTTCACTCCAATTCGAAAGGTGTAAACCCTACTATATCAGCATATTGCGCTATCATAAAAACTGATATACCTTTGCCTTCGAGCTCAGCGAAATTATCGCACAACCGGTTGTGTTTTGTTTAACTCTTAATCATCAGAAAAATGATTATCGAAAACACAACACCCATCGCCGCCCTCACCGTTGGCGACCTCAAAGAACTCCTGATGGAGCTCGGAATGCAACCCAAAGCCGGTGCGGAAAAACCCACATCCGGAAACAACCGCCGTTACGTCTATGGCCTCAAGGGAATCCAGTCCCTGTTCAACTGCTCCCACCTCACAGCGCAGCGTTACAAGGATACGTTCCTGGCACCCGCCTGTATGCAGCAGGGTCGCAAGATCGTCATCGACGTAGAGATGGCTGTGGAACTCTTCAAGACCCATAAGGATGGAAACAACTGATAGCATCAATCCCATCGAGGCTATCTCGGCAGCAGTGGAAGCCCAAGCGCACACGACCGACATCGACATGCTTGCCGTCAAGAGTGTCAACGACACACTCATTGATGCCTCCCGAGAGCCCGACCCAGAGCCGCTTTACGACAAACTCTGGTACCAGGGCGAAGTTTCCTGCCTCTTTGCCGATTCCAACATCGGTAAATCCCTCTTCGCAGTCCAGATCGCCGAAGGAATCGCCCAGCGTTTCCGCGTCCTGTATCTCGATTGCGAACTCTCTGCCAAGCAGTTCCAGGACCGCTACACCAACAAGAAAACCGGCCAGCTGCACCGCTTCCCTGACAACTTCTTCCGTGCCACCATCGTACCGGCCCGCATGGACCTCAAAGACTGGGAAGACCGCATCCTCGGCAACATCGAGAAAGCCGCCCTACAGATGAAGACCCCCGTCATCATCGTGGACAACATCGGCTACCTCTGCAACAACGCCGAGAAAGGCCAGGATGCCGGCACCTTCATGATGAAACTCCTGAAACTCAAGCAGCAGTACGCCTGGTCCATCCTCATCATCGCCCACACGCCCAAACGGCACGCCTGGGCGCCCATCACCCAGAACGACCTCGCTGGATCGAAGAAACTGTTCAATTACTTTGACAGCGTCTTCGCCATCGGCCTCAGCTCCAAGGACGAAAACTTCCGCTTCGTCAAGCAGCTGAAAGTCCGTTACGGCGGTTTTTCCTACGGAGCCGGTTCCGTGATGGTCTTCGAACTCAGCAAAGACGATGACATGGTCCGCTTCAACTTCCTGTACACGGAGCCGGAGAAAAACCACCTCTCCGAACCGGATGATAACGACATCATCCAGCGCGATATGCGCGTTGTAGAACTCCACAAGCAGGGTTTGAACTATCGTGACATCGCCGCCCAGGTTGGAATATCCAAATCTATGGTCGGCAAAATCATCGCCAAAGCCGAGCAGTCCACCCCTGCGTCCACCGTGGACAGCGTGGACAAGGTGGACAAAGTGGACGACGGTGGACAAAACCTTTTTGAGAACCAGGAATCAGAATAAAACCCTTCAGCAATGGAATACGACTATCATCTCCAGAAATACGCAGGCCCCGCCTCCCGTCACACTTGCCCCAGCTGTGGCGGGAAGCGTTGCTTCACCCTCTACGTCGACAACGACGGCAATCCTCTCCACGAGACCGTGGGCCGATGCGACCACGAATCCGGCTGCAACTACCATTACACCCCGCGCCAGTACTTCAAGGACCATCCGGAGGCCAGACCAAACGCCGAAGACTGGCGCAAGGCTCCGGAGTGGCTGGACAAATCCGTCCACCAGCGTCCACCCTGTCCACCCGTCCACCGAGTGGACAAAGTGGACACCATCCCGGACGACATTGTTGCAAGGAGCATCCGCCCCACCCTCGACTCCGATTTCATCACTTTCCTCCGCACCCTCTTCGACCCGATAACGGTTTCCTCCCTCATCCAGGAATACCGCATCGGGGTCACGCGTGAGAAAGCCGTCATCTTCTACCAGATTGACATTCAAGGCCGATGCCGCACTGGCAAGGTCATGAAATACGACCCTGAGACCGGCCACCGCATCAAAGACGAAAACACTAAAGGTCGCATCACCTGGGTGCATTCCCTGATGAAATACGCTGGCCAACTTCCTCAGGAATGGACGCTGACACAGTGCCTGTTCGGAGAGCACCTGCTGCCGCTCTTCCCTGAGAAGCCGGTTGCCCTGGTGGAAAGCGAGAAGACGGCTATTATCTGCGCCGGACTCATTCCCAAGTTCATCTGGCTGGCTACCGGTGGTAAGTCCCAGATTAACTCCCGGCTGGATGTCCTGAAGGGCCGCTCGATAACTGCATTCCCTGATATTGACGGATACAGCACATGGGTGGAGAAGCTCGCCCAGCTGGAGGGTTTCTCCTACACGGTATGCGACCTTCTGGTCAAATACGGGAAGCCGGAGGACCACGAGGCCCACATCGACATTGCCGACTGGCTCATC
>JBGUMF010000012.1:0-17283 GCA_045116675.1 Bacteroidales bacterium | reverse complement strand
GCGGCATTGTCCAGGAATATCGGGTTCGGCATGTTGAGTTGCGTCAGCATGTACGATTCGATTTTCAGCAGGCCGTCGGTGCCGACCGTGAAGTTCTGGATGTCAAAGTTGATGGGCAGGGTGTCAATGGTGAGATAGACAGCACCTTCCACGGGAGCCAGGATGGTGATGGAGGGTTGCGGTGTGCCGTCCACGATGTCGGCGTTGAAGCGCGGAGAGAGCTCATACGTGGTGTTGAACTTCGTGGCGATGCCGGTCATGTTGGCCACCATGCCGTTGGCGATGGTCATATCCAGTGTTTTGAAAGCGTTGTACAGTGTCATGGAGTCGCCGTTCTGCACAAATATGATGTTGGCGCCTTGATCGCCGGAGGTGTAGGTCGTACCTTGCGGGATGGTGACATCCGTCAGGGTTACCAAGTTGTTGGCGTAGAAATCAAAATTGCTCTTGATCTGGCTGATGGTGGCTGCCACGGGGGTGACGGTGCCGCCCGGAACTGCCGTCAGCGTGCCATTGGGGATAAACTCCGGCTGGTTCTGATAGGTGGCGTACGTGCCGGTAAGCGTTCCCTGGAACACGTCGCCGGGGTGGAAGTTCAGACCGCCGCTCTGCTGGTACAGGACCAGACCGCCAGTGGCGTCTTGCAGGTAGAGGTTGTTGTTGCCCTTCTGGGCCGTCACCACTACATTGCCCGTAATATGGTACAATTGTGTGTTGTCGGCGGCACCGGCCGTCTTGAAGGCGGCGATGTTGGCCACGGGCACCGGGAAGGTGTAGGTGCTCGAAACAACCGGGCTGGCGGTATAGCCGGTGGCATACGCGATAGCCTTGATGGTGGTGGTCTGCGTCAGCGTGATGGGGGAGGAGTACAGAGTGGAGGTGTTGTCGGGTGTGCTGCCGTCAAGCGTGTAGTAGATGCTGGCACCGGGCGTGGTGCAGCTGAGCGTCACGCTCGTGGAAGGCGTGGTGACAATTCCACCGACCGGGCTGAACGTGGGTGCATTGGCCATGTTGGTGCTGGATGCAGCCACAGCGTCCGCCCACGTGGTGGCCACGCGGATGCCGTCCACCGTGATGTCCTGGTTGTTGTTATACTGACGGAGGCAGATGTAAGAAGCCGAATTGGTTGTCGAGGTGGCCGTTGTCACAAATCCGCTGGTGGGTTGTGTGGAGGGAAAATTGTCAAAAACGTATAAATTGCTATATCCCGTGGTGAAATTATGTTCGATGACGCCGAGATAGGTGTTGCCTGGCGTCACCGTCAGCATATTCGTCGGGGTGGTGCTGTTTTGAGAAATGCCGACCTGTGTTCCGTTGGCCGAAACAAACACGCGGTCTGTGAAGCTGGTACTACACGCACCAGAGGAATCAGCTTGTGCCAAGTGGAGGAAATATCCTGCATAGTTGGTCGTTCCAGTCTTGAACATAAAGGCCACATACAGGCTCCCTGAAGAGACCGTGCTGAACCCTTTGTCCACATCCTGACCGTTCTTGTTGACGATGGCCGCGCCGCCGATGCCGCTGCCGGCATAGCCGCTGAAGGCCAGTCCGTCGCCCACCTGTATGGGATTCGTGGTTCCGCCGCTGTGGGCTGCCCAGCCGTTGGCAGTCAACTGGCTGCCTGTCGTGTAGTTGAAATCCTCCACAAGCAGTGCCTGCGCGAACGCACCCGTGCTGAAAACCATGCAACACAGCATCAGCACCAATTGTAGAATAAACGTCTTTTTCATGTTTTTGTGTTTTAAATTAATAATGTATTGTATCCAATTATATTATCATTGTATCTAATTTCCAAAACCCAATCTCAAAATCCAACTATTAATTATTAATTGTTAATTGTCAATTGTCAACTACTTACTCGCCTCCCTATAGCTCAGCACCGCGCCTGTGTTGATGATGACGGCCATCACGGACAGAACGATGGTTTCCCTCATAACACTTTCAAACTCACTGCCTTTCAGGATTATTTTCTTTATCACTTCTATATAAAACGACATGGGATTCAGATAGTTGATCTTGTGCGCCCAGCCAGGCATGCCTTCCGTGGGGGTGAACACCCCGCTCAACAGCACGAACACGATGAAGAGGAAGAGCACGATGAACATGGACTGCAGTTGGTTTTCCGACACGCTGGAGATGAAGAATCCAAGTCCCAGCATGACAAGCAGATAGATGGCTGTGATGCCCAGCAGCAGGGGTAGGCTGCCCTGTACCGAGATGCCGAACACGAACTTCATGATGATGAGGCCGGCGCCGAACTCCGCCATGCCGAGGAGCCAGAAGGGAATCATCTTGCCCAGCAGGAACTGCCAGCGGCGGATGGGCGTGACATTCACCTGCTCGATGGTGCCGATTTCCTTCTCGCGCACGAGGTTCAAGGCGGTGACGTAGCAGCCAATGAGCGTTACCAATATCACCAGGATGCCGGGCACGATGAGGTTCTTGTAGTTCATCTGCTCGTTGTACCAATAGATGTTGGAGATGTTGATGCGGATGGGCATCGGCGGCGCGACCGTCTGCACGGGCATGACGGTGGTGGAATTTGATTTCCGAGTCTCATTCTCCTCCGATGATAACGATGTGCTGCGGCTTGGCATGGTAGCCTGCTGCGCCATGGCTGCCGACATGTTGGACGGGGTGTGTGCCGCCGCGAAGTCCTGCATGTACCCGCCGATGATCTCTTGCACATAGCCCGTGCCGATGCCCGCCTTCACACTGTTGATGGCGTTGGCCGTGACCGCAATCACTGTGGGCTCGTTCTTGTAAAGCGACTCTTCAAAATGACTTGGAAACTCGACCAATAGGTCGATCTTGTCGTGCTTCATCTTCTCGTCCGCCTCTTTCTTGCTGGTTAACAAACCTTTGGAAACAAAAATGTCGGATGAGTTGAAACTGTGGATGATATCTTTGGAGATTTGGGAACGGTCGTTGTCGATGAAGGCGATGTTCAGCACTTTTATCTCATAGTCGGCGCAGAAGGGGAAGATCATGAACTCCACCATGGGTGCCACCACCAGGATACTCAGCAACAGGGGATTGCGGAACACCTGCAGAAACTCTTTCTTTATCAATATCAAAATCGTTCTCATGGCTAATTCCGTTTGTCTAATCGTGAAATACTGAATGTGATGAACACCACCGCCATGACGAACAGGATGAGCAGGTAGAACCAGATGTCGAAGAATCCTGACCCTTTGATCATCACGTCCTTGATGGCCAGAATGAACCATTTGGCCGGGAAGACGTTGGCCAGTACCTGGAACACCATCGGCATGCTGTTCAGGGGGAACAGGAAGCCCGACAGGAGCACTGTGGGCAGGAACAGGCCCATCATGGTGATCATCATAGCATCCACCTGCGTGCGGCTGATGGAGGAGATGAGCATACCGAACGAAGCTGCCGTGAGCATGAAGATGATGCACAGGAACAATAGCATCAGCAGGCTGCCGTTGATGGGCATCTTGAAGACGGTGACGCTGATGACGAGGATGGCGATGGTGCTGATGAAGGAGATGATCATATAAGGAATAACCTTTCCTATAATGATATACAGTTTCTTTACCGGCGTAATCAGCAACATGCGCATGGTGCCGGTCTCCTTCTCGCGGGCCAGCGTGATGGAACTCAACAGAGCGGTCACGAGCACCATAATCAGCGTGATGATGCCCGGCACGAACATATAGACACTGTTCGATTCGGGATTGTACAGCATCTTCACGGTGATGTCGAAGTTGCCGTCGCCCTGTTTTATCTCATCGTTGTAATCCGAGGTGAAACGCTGCACCACCGCCCGCACGTAGTTGTTCAGAATGGAAGCCACATTCAGGTCCGACACGTCGTTGATGACCTGGAGCGTGGCCGAATGTTCTTTGGAGAGCGAACCCTCGAAGTTAGGCGGAATGATGAGGGCCAGCTTTATGTCTTTGTTTTTAAAGTCGTAGTCAATCTCCATCTCGTTGTTCGGATAGGAGATTACTTGGAAATAGCCGGAGGCGGACAGCCTGTCTATCAGGTATTTGGATTGTGTGTCCTTGGACTGGTCCAGCACGGAGATTTTGGCGTTGCGGATATCGGTGCTGATGGTGAAGCCGAAGAGCAGCACCAGTGCGATGGGCATGGCCAGCACCAGCGACAGCGTGATGGTGTCGCGGATGATGTGGATGAACTCCTTTTTCAATATCATACTCAACGCATTCATACCGGCCCTAACGTTTTACGAATTTGACAAATACATCGTTGATGGTATCCACGCCCATCTGCTTCTTCAGCTCGTCGGGTGTGCCGATGAGCTTGATTTGCCCTTCCGACATGATGGAGATGCGGTTGCAATACTCCGCCTCATCCATGTAATGGGTGGTCACGAGGATGGTGACGCCCTTGGAAGCCGCCTTGTAGATGAGTTTCCAGAACTCGCGGCGCACGATGGGATCCACACCGGAGGTGGGCTCGTCCAGGAACACAATCTTGGGCCGGTGGAGGATGGCGGTGGCGAAGGCCAGCTTCTGCTTCCAACCCAGCGGGATGGAGTCCACCAGCGTGTTGGCCTGCGCGTCCATCTCCAACTCACGGAGACTATTCATGATACGCTCTTTCAGCTCCTTGCGGGGAATCTTGTATATTGTGCCAAACAACTGCATGTTCTCAAACACCGTCAGGTCGCCGTACAGGGAAAATTTCTGGCTCATGTAGCCGATATTGCGCTTGATGAGCTTGGACTGGGTGAGGATGTCGTAGCCGGCAATTGTCGCCGTGCCCGAGGTGGGCAGCAGCAGGCCGCTCATCATCTTGATAGCCGTGGTCTTGCCCGCACCGTTGGCCCCCAAAAAGCCGAAAATCTCCCCCTCCCGCACCTCAAAGCAGATGTGGTCCACCGCCGTGAAGGTGCCGAATTGCTTGGTCAGTTGGTTGGCTTCAATGCTGTACATGACAGGTTAGTGATTGGTGATTGGTGATTAGTGATTAGTAGTTAATAGTTAATAGTTAATAGTTAATAGTTGGTAGTTGTTATGTTAATGTTTTTATTATTAATTATTAATTATTAATTGTTAATTATTAATTGTCCATTGGTCCTTTTACAATCTCAATAAAACAATCCTCCACCGACGGTTGGATGGGGGTTATGGTGCTGTGAGGTTGTTGGTGCTCCTCCAGAAAACGTTCAAACTGTGGCATTGCGGTTGTCATATCTTCATAAAAAGCCACATGGCAATGTTCGCCGTATGGGTAGTAGTTGCAGCGGAGCGGACACTGCTCCATCACCTGAAGGAGGGAGAAGATGTCGTCGCTTTTGAAGGTGTACAGGTGGCCCTTAAAGTTCTGAATAATGGTTTGAGGCGGGTTTACGCCGATAATCTCCCCATTCTGTATCAGGGCGATACGGTCGCAGCGGGTGGCCTCATCCATGTACGGGGTGGATACCACCACCGTGATGTCGTGTTGGCGGATCGATTTCAGGATGTCCCAGAACTCCTTTCGCGACACGGGATCCACGCCAGTGGTGGGCTCGTCGAGGAAGAGGATGCGGGGCCTGTGGATCAGGGCGCAGCAGAGGGCCAGCTTCTGCTTCATGCCGCCGGAGAGCTTGCCCGCCTTACGGTCTTTGAACGGCGAGATCTGCTTCCAGATGGGCTCGATGATGTTCATGTTCTCCTCGATGCTGCTCTTGTACATCACCGCGAAGAAGTCCAGATTTTCCTGCACGCTGAGGTCGGGGTAGAGTGAGAAGGTGCCCGGCAGGTAGCCGATGATCTGGCGGACGGCTTTGTAATCGCGGACCGCATCCATCAGAAACACGCGGATGTCGCCCGAGTCGGGCAGAAGCAGGGTGGTGAGGATGTTGAATAGGGTGGACTTGCCGGCACCGTCGGGACCCACCAGTCCGAAGACCTCCCCCTCCTCCACTTCAAGGTTGATGTCCTTGAGGGCGACAACTTTGCCGTCGTACGTCTTATTGACTCCCCGGATGCTGATGGCGCTCACTGGTTGTTGAATTGTTTAATTGTTGAGGTGTTGGATTGTTTATTTGAAAATCACGTCGCCGGGCATGCCGATTTTGGCGGAGCCGTCGTTCTTGAAGCTGATTTTCACCGCATAGACGAGATTGGCGCGTTCGTTTTTGGTCTGGATCATCTTGGGGGTGAACTCTGCCTTCGGCGAAATCCAGCTCACCGTGCCCTCCAGCCGGATGGGTTTCCCGTCCTTGTTGTCCAGACGCACGATGGCTTTCTGTCCCAGCTTGACGGATGCCAGCTCATCCTCTGTGATATAGACCTTGATGAACATGTTGGTGAGGTCAGCCATCTTGAAGAGTGGCTTGCCCTGATAGGCTAACTCGTTCTCTTCGATGTACTTGTTGATGATGGTGCCCGTGATGGGGGCCTTGATCTTGCAGCTCTCCATCACGTGGCGCAACTGTTGCAGCTGGAAACGCATGGCCTCCACCTCTTCCAGCAGCGACTGGTCTTGAGTGGAGAGGGTGGAGCGGGTGGCGGCTATCTGGCTCTTGGTGATGTTGATCTCCGCCTGGATGTCGTCCATCTGCTTGGTGGATGCGGCATTGGCCTCAATCAGGTTGTGTACACGCTGTTTCTCCTTGTTGAGGGTGGCCAACTTGTCTTCCAGTACTTTGATCTGGGAGGTGGCGTTCGGACGGCGGGCGAGCACAGCATTGATGGATGATTCCAACTGCTTGATTTGCAGGTATGTCTGCATTGTGTCAATGCAGCCAAGCGTCTGTCCTGCCTCATACGCCTGCCCCTCCTCAATGTTGAAGGTCAGCATCTTGCCGTTGCTTTCCGACGAGACGATGATTTCCGTCGCCTCGCAAACACCGTAGGCATCCGCGTCGCCTTTGTTCTTCTTGCAACCTGTTCCCGTTAATAACATACCGACCATCAGCATGAGGATGCCCGATTTCAACGATTTTGGCGCGAAGCCTGTTCTTTGCAATATGTTCATCGTTTGTAAAATTTATACAAGACTTTAATTCACAATACTTTGAAAAAAGCCAAAGATACTCATTATAAAGTGGGCAAAGGTATGTTTTTTTTTGAAATAAACCGCCAATTGTTGATATATAGTTTTCCGAGCCGCATCCCAGTCAGGGGATTGGACGTTGGAGTTAAGAAACTAAGAAGCTAAGGAACAATGAACTTTGACCATGAACCTTGAACTATGGCTATGAATTTTGGGAGTGGTGGATTGGCTTTGGACCGTTAGGGGTTGTGTTGGGAAAAATCATTATCTTTGCCCTCTGAACAATCCGATATGAATTGGCGCATTACAAAATCCTGCAAAACTTATTAATCCGTATTATACAACAAAACCCAAATAATCATTTATGAAAAAAACTACTGTGACATTATTGGTGTGCATTGTTATAATGCTGATGGGGTGTTCTCAACCACGAGATATAGATCGTGCTGTCTCTCATGCATATAAACAATGCGTTAGAAGCAACAACTATATCATTGATTTTTCTACACTGTTGCCTCTTGAATGGGACACCCTGTGCTATTATTCAGGTGCATATGATTTGGAATACATACTGGAAGATCTACATACTGATTTGCAAGCAATAACATATTCCGATGTCGGTCCAAAGATTTATTTTCTACATCAAGGTCATATCGTTTATCAAAAGGGATGGTTCCCATATCCAGAACCGAAAAAGAACACCATCTATTTTGATACTCCTCTAAAAAAATTTAGAGTTGGTAAAGCTAATGCAAGGTTTGTAGTAGCAAGAATTGGAAATCGTTATAGTTTATCGTTTATACAAGAATAATGTCTCTATCCTTAGAAATCTATCGTTTAATATTAAAGGAAGACAAAAACGCGGCCGTGCAGCGCCCAACACACCCAAGTTCATATCCATAGTTCATAGTTCAAAGTTCATAGTTCATTGTCAAAGTTCATCGTTCCTTAACTTCTTAACTCTAACGCTCCAAAGGCAATGCAAAAAAAACGGATGTATTAGCTGTACATCTTAAATTCTTCGGGGCGGAATTGCAAATTTAATTGTATCTTTGCCGCTCATAAAGATAAGAATGGCTACTATGGATAATTTTATTGTTTCCGCCCGAAAATACCGTCCCACCACCTTCCATTCCGTGGTGGGTCAGGAGTCCATCACCACCACTTTGAAGAACGCCATCCGTACCGGCAAGGTCGCGCAGGCTTTCCTGTTCTGCGGTCCGCGAGGCGTGGGCAAGACCACGTGCGCGCGCATTTTCGCCAAGGCACTCAACTGCGAGCACCTGACGGAGGACTGCGAACCCTGCAACACGTGCGATTCCTGCCGCGCCTTCAACGATTCGGCCTCCTTCAACGTGTTTGAGCTGGACGCGGCGTCCAACAACTCGGTGGAGGACATGCGTTCGCTGGTGGAGCAGGTGCGCATACCCCCGCAAGGGGCCAAATACAAGGTCTATATCATCGATGAGGTCCATATGCTGTCGGGCTCGGCCTTCAACGCCTTCCTCAAAACGTTGGAGGAGCCGCCCGCGTATGCCAAGTTCATCATGGCCACCACGGAGAAACACAAGATTATCCCCACCATCCTGTCACGCTGCCAGGTGTATGATTTCAAGCGGATTACGGAGAATGACATCCGTAAGCATCTTCAATACGTGGCCGAGCAGGAGGGTGTGACGGTGGAGGAGGAGGCGCTGCGCGTCATGGCCACCAAGGCCGACGGCGCCCTGCGTGACGCCCTCTCCATCTTCGACCAGATTGTCAGCTTTACCGGCAAGAACATCACCTACCAGCAGACCGTCGAAAACCTTAACGTCCTCGACATCGACTACTATTTCCGGGTGACGGATTTCCTGTTCAGCGATGATGTCTCCTCGGCCCTGCTGCTGCTGGACGAGATTATCGCCAAGGGCTTCGACCCGCAGAACTTCATCGCCGGCATGGCCTCCCATTTCCGCAATCTGCTGATGGCCAAGAACCCTGCCACGGTGACTCTGCTGGAGACGTCCGACAGCATAAAACAGCAACTCCTGCAGCAATCGCAGAAGGCCGACAGGGCCTTGCTTGTCAGAGCGTTGGAGTTGGCCAACCAGTGCGACTTCAACTACAAGATGTCCAACAACAAGCGACTATCGGTGGAGTTGTGCCTGATGCAGATAAACGCCAATTACGTCTATAAAAAGGCGAGGCAATCGCAGGAGCGCTAAAAATCCAGGAGACGGTGCGGAGGCCGTCAGTGCAGATGAAACCAAGATGGTTACATACTCCACAACCCCGCAGATTTCAACGAAATCATTTCTTAATCCGGGCACACCGCCCATACAGGAGCTGCCTTCCATCCGTGGGCTGATGGGTGGCGCGCGCGTTGCGCCGCCGCCAAGCGAACCGACGGTGACGCAAGCAAGTCCCGCAAATGAGCCTCCGACGGCAAACGAACCGCCGGAGCCGGACACTCCCATGGAAAACCCTGTCCCGACAACAACATCTGCGGCCGTGGAGACTCCGGTCCCCGCGTCATCCTCTGAACCGGAGGATTTCGCCACCTGTTGGACACAGCTGTTCACGGAACTATTCAGCAACAATTTCCTCATCTATTACAGCATGAAGGACGAAACGCCCGAGTACCAGGATGATACTATCCGTATTACGGTGAAAAACGACATCCAGAGGGAGGAGTTTGACAGTCGCCGGAAATCCATTTTGGAATACTGGCGCAACCATTTCAAACTGAATGTGGATGATCTGGAAATCACCGTGAATGAGCAGAAGGCGGAAAAGAAGGTCATCATCAACTCGGAGGACAAGATGAACAACATGATGGAGCAAAACCCGCAACTGAAAGACTTTTTAAGCATTTTACAATTCAGAATAAAAGATTGACAATATGAAAAGAATACTACTTATCGCCCTTTTAGGGCTAATCAGCATGAGTCTTTACAGCCAGGTTTGGCTGGATCACGCCGTCGGCGACGGTCGTGTGGACAGTGTATGGCACGGGATAGGCCTTCCGCAAGGTTTTAACGGTGAGGGAGTTATCATCGGTGTTACCGACTGGGGCTTCGACTACACCCATCCTGTATTTTACGACACCAACATGATCCATTATCGTGTGTTGCGTGCGTGGGACCAGTTCAAGACCTCGGGCCCTGCGCCCGCGGGCTTTGACTACGGCACGGAATATGTCGGGCCCGAGGAGTTGCTCACGGCCCATTGCGACACGTTCAATGCGTATAGTTACGGCTATCATGGCACGCACTGTTCCTCCATTGCCGCTGGCGGAGGAGCCGGCACCAAATACCGTGGTGTGGCCCACGAGGCCAACCTGCTCTTTTGCTCCTTCTATCTGGAGGACCCGCATTATGTGGTTGATGCGTGGCGTTGGATGTACGATGTGGCCCAACAGGAGGGCAAAAGGCTCGTCATCAGCATGAGCTGGGGGGTCTATTATATGGACAATATGGACGGCACCGGCGTGGTGGCCGACGAAATCCGCCGCCTCACTGACCTGGGTGTGTTGTTCGTCACCTCTGCCGGCAACAACGGCGATACCCCTTTCCACATTAAACATCTCTTTAACCAGCCTGGCGACACCATCCGGAGCCAGTTCCTGTTCCCGTACAATAACGGATACCTTTGGGGCTCCTCCATCACCATGATGAATTCCGCCAACAGCCCGTTCGCCTTCTCATTCAATGTGATGAACAGCAGTTTCGAGACGGTGGCTGAAATACCATTTATCAATACTGCCAACAACGACGGCTACGTGGATACGTTTCTTGTGGCGGGCAACGACACCATCATCTATAACTACGATATCCAATCCGCCACGTCTTACAATCAGGCTCCTGTCGTACGTCTGCGGGTTAAGGCCAACAGCACGTATCGGTTCGGGTTGGCCGTGACGGCAGATACGGGCACGTTTCACGCCTGGAATATTGCCGAGCTTACCAAAGCCTACGGCAACTGGGGAGGCGATTTCGTAAAACCGGCTGCGCATCCCGACTGGCTGGAAGGCGATATAGAGTATGGTATCAGCACCCCGGGTAATATTGATGAGATTATTACCGTGGCTGCCCACAGATCCCGATTCAAAGCTCCTGCCGGCAATATGGCCGGTGGGGAACTGGCTGATTTCTCCAGCTCCGGCCCCTGTTTCCACGATGTCATGAAACCGGATGTGTCGGCTCCCGGTCAGGGGGTGGTCTCCGCCATTTCTTCTTATACAAACACTTATACGGGCACCTATACTAAGAGTATCACGTTCAATGGGAGAACGTACCGTTTTGCTGCCCTGTCGGGCACATCCATGTCCTGTCCGTTTGTGGCCGGTGTGGCTGCGCTCATGCTGCAGGCCAACCCCTATCTTTCGCCGCAGCAGATCCATGACATCATCAACGAGACTGCCTACAACGATGAGTTCACCGCCGCTATGGGGTCCATCCGTTTCGGTCATGGCAAAGTGGATGCCCATGCTGCCGTGCTGAGGGCCCTCAATACGGTGGGCGTGCAGGATCACGTGACCACTGAGCAATCCTCCTACACGCTGTTCCCGAACCCCACCTCCGATGACTTCTGCTATCTGACAATCCAGAGCAATGCTCCGGCCATCCGCTGTTCTTTGTATGATCTTATGGGACGCACGCTCTCCACGGAGACCCTTGTCCCGGGAGTCAACACCATCAACCTCCACGGCCTTCCCTCCGGATGCTATATTCTCCGCCTCAACGACGGACAGAAAGTTACAACGAAGAAGCTGGTGAAGAACAATTGACAATTAATAATTAATAATTAATAATTAATAATTAATAATTAATAGTTGTTTTTCTACTTTCCTACTTTTTTACTTTCCCACTTTCCCACTTAACTTTATAAACTTTATAAACATTACAAACCTTACGAACCTTACGAACTTTACGAACCATACAAACCATTTCCCTCCGTGCCATACATTATAAACGAACAAGAAGAAAACCGGGCCATCGTGCGCAAGTACAGAGAGTTGCTGACGGTGGTGTATCCCAAGACCGACAAGGATGAGCGCAAGGCCATCCGAAAGGCTTTTGTGTTGGCTACCAACGCGCATAACGGTGTGCGTCGCAAGAGCGGTGAGCCCTATATTTATCATCCCATCGCCGTGGCCATGATTTGTTGCAAGGAGATGAATCTCGGTGCCACCTCCGTTATCTGTGCCCTGTTGCACGATGTGGTCGAGGATACGGACTACACGTTGGAGAACATGCGCGACATGTTCGGTGACCTTGTGGCGGAAATCATCGACGGTCTCACCAAGATTGAAGACCTTGTGTTTGACAATAACATGTCGATTCAGGCCGAGAACTTCAAAAAGATATTCCTCTCCATGTCCAAGGATGTGCGTGTCATCCTCATCAAGTTGGCCGATCGTCTTCATAACATGCGCACGCTGGATTCGATGCCGCCGGAGAAGCAGCTGAAGATCGCTTCCGAGACCTCCTATTTCTACGTCCCGTTCGCACACCGGTTGGGTTTATATACCATCAAGAGCGAGTTGGAAGACTATGCGATGAAGTACACCAACCCGACGGAATATTATGCCATTGCCGAGCGGTTGAAGGGTACCGAAGAGGAACGTACCCATCTCATCGAGGAGTTTGTGAAGCCCATCAAGGAGAACCTCGAAGCTAACGGCATTCACGCCGAAATATCCTCCCGAACCAAGTCCATCTATTCCATCCATCAGAAAATCATACGGAAAAATGTGAATTTTGAGGATATCTACGATATCTTCGCCGTCCGGTTCGTCTTTGACAGTCCGATAGAGGAGGAATTTGAGATTTGCTGGAAGATTTATAAGATTGTATGTCTGTTATACCAGACCAATCCCTCCCGTGACCGCAACTTCCTCACGCATCCGAAGGCCAACGGTTACCAATCGCTGCATTTAACGGCTATGAGTAAGGCGGGCAAGTGGGTGGAGGTTCAAATCCGTTCCAAGCGTATGGATGAGATTGCCGAGAAGGGCTTGGCTGCTCATTACAAGTACAAGGAGGACGGCACCGATGACAGCGATGTGGACGCCCGTTTGGAGGACTGGCTGCTCAAGACCCGCGAGATCTTGATGAGCAAGGATTCCGACGCGCTGGACTTCTTGAACGAAGTGCGACTGAACCTGGGCTTGAAGGAGGTGTATGTGTTCACCCCCAAGGGTGACATGAAGACGCTGCCCGCTGGCTCCACGGTGCTGGATTTGGCATACGCCCTGCACACGAATCTGGGTGACCACTGTATCGGCGCGAAGGTCAACTACAACATCGTGCCGTTGAACAAAGTGCTGGAGAACGGCGACCAGGTGGAGATCATCACCTCCAAGCGGCAGACTCCGAAGGCGGAATGGGTGGAGTTTGTGCGCACCTCCAAGGCCAAGCGGAGCATCCGCGACTTCCTGCGCTCCGAGCTCAGAAATGCCGCGCAGGCTGACAATCCCGAACTGGCGGCCAAATCACAGGAGAACAAGCAGCAGCAGGAGGAAATCGAACGTTTCAAACGGAAAGTTACGGGCGAGATTTCCAACCGCACCATCGATGACCTCATTGACGAGCAGCTGAAAGCCACGCCGAGTGCCTTCATGCTGGATGGGGACTACGAGAAAATCAAGTACGTGATTGCCACATGTTGCAATCCTATTCCTGGTGATCAGGTGGTGGGCTTTCAGGTGGCTGACAATAAGATTGTTGTGCACCAGACTTCTTGTCCGCACGCCATTGAGCAGATGTCGAAATTCGGCAACCGCATCATCAAGACCAAGTGGCGGAAGGGTCAGGATGTGGCGTTCTTGTCCGGCATCCGCCTCTCCGGTTTCGACCGCAAGGGCATGATCAAGGAGATTATCGATGTGGTCACCTCGCAGTTGGATCTGAATATCCGTTCGTTGAATATTGAGACGAAGAACAACGTGTTCACGGGCACGCTGATGCTATACATACAGAGTGTGCGCGCCCTCACCAACCTTATTGAGTCGCTTCGCGCCATCGACAGCATGGAGAAGGTGGAACGCATCGGCTATGATGCGTAGGGGAGGGCATAAATGCACCAAGATAGATTTGAAAAAAATGTTTTTATATTTTTACAGAATAATGTTTAACGCGTAATAAAATAATCTCGAATATAATGAGAAGATTTGTAATAGCCATTATTGGGATTTTCTTGCCAGTCTTGTTGTTGGCACAACCGATGGACACAGCTACAGCTTATTTTGAGAATTTTGATGGATCGACTGTCAATGTGATGACTTCCACAATGTTTGATCCCTCAGGTGATTGGAAACCAAGTACGGAGTACAGTGTCTCCTCCCCAAAGTCGTATCATACGCCGGTGTACATCTATTCTACTCCTAGTAGAATGTATTTTGATGTTGATCTGACCAGCACCCCCATGACAGATTCGGTTCGGAAATTCTATCTTGAGTTCGACCACATCTGCAAGGTGGACAAGTTGGACGAGGCGTACATTTATTTCTGCAAGGCCAGCAGTCTCGACTTCACGGGCCAGCCGAACTGGAGCAACCCGGTAAAACTGACCTTCAATCAGGCCAGTCCGTGCTATCTGTCAGCAGGTACCATGAATCCGGATGGCACCGTGAACTCGGGGGCGGCGGATTTCTCCCAAGCGGGTTTGGGGTTGGGCCGGTTTGCAGCGAGCTGGTATCCGAGCGGCACGGGCAACTGGCAGCCGAACACGCTGAACGCGAACCCTGCCGCCAGCTGGTGGAAACATGAGAAGTTCGACCTGAGCTCCTTCGTTCTTGACGGCACGACGAAATATGTGAGACTTGAGTTCAGTGTGAACAAGTCGTCCCCCTCCACCAGTAACACGGAGCAGTGCAAGGGCTGGTATCTGGACAACGTGCATGTGCTGCTGTCCAACTGCGAGCTGACCCCGCCGACAATCACGCTGACCAGCCCCATCTATATCAATATGGGTACTACTTTTAGCAACAACATAGGACCTTACACGATCCATGCCACCCTGAAGGACAACGACACGATAGACCTGACCAAGCTGCGTTTCACGTACCAGGTATGCCCGTTCCAGGCCGCGGCCGGTCCGGTGGTGACGGTTCCGAACACGATCCCGTTCAACGATCTGACAGCTGATGGGCACACGGTGCGGGCGGAGTGGGACCTGCCGAGTATTTGTTACAGAGACACAATCTACTACCATATATATATGGAGGATGTGCACGGCAGTATTGCCAGGAAGGACGATTTCCTGGTGGCGCACCACAATCAAATGAACATCCTCCAGAACAACGACTGTGCGCTTGACAGCTTGAACACGGGCATGTGGCCTCACTGCTTCACCACGGGCATGGCGTATCCGGTGAAGCTCTATTTCAAGAACCGCAGCGACGCGGACCAATCCATCCAGACGGGCAGCAACTATCAGACGGCCCTGACGGTGGGCCTGGAGGTTCGGAACGAGGCCGGACAGGTGACGCACAACACGACGCACAACTGGACGGGATCGCTGTGCTTTGACGAGCGCGACATGCTGAACCTGGGCACGTTCGTGCCGACGCACGGCTGGAACCACATCAAGGTGTTCGTGAAGACGCGCAACGGGGCGGTTGACGGCAACCATGAGAACGACACGCTGAAGATCTCGTGGTATTCGTGCGACAGCCTTCTGAGGGGCGACTACACGGTGGGCGGCTCCAATCCGGACTTTGCGGATATGCGGGAGGTGCGCGACAATCTGGAGCACTGCGAATTGGGCGGTCCGGTGCGTTTCCACCTTCGTCCGGGGACCTATCAGGATTTCTATTTCAGCCAGAGATATGCCGGCCAGTCTGACGTGAACACAATCACGTTCATCGGGGACAGCCGCGACAATGTCATCGTGACGACCGACGTGCCGGACGCGTCCGCCACAATCTATCAGGGTGCCTTGACTTTGTTCAATGTGGAGAACCTGCATTTCCAGAATATCACCTTCCAGGGCCGGCAGCAGGATGCCTCGCGGGCGGTGGTGTTCCGTGGCAATGGCAGCCGCGATATCACTTTTGATAATTGTAAGATGGTGGCCTATCCGACGAACACGACGGCCACGACGAGCTATGCGGTGGGCCGGGAGACATCGTCAACGACGACGCCGGACACGGTGGTGTTCCGCAATTGTATCATGGAAGGTGGCAACTTCGGTGTGTACTATGTGGGTAACACGCAGTCTGGGAACAACCGCCGCCAGAACAGCCTGACCATCGAGAATTGCCGTATCAACACTTGCTACAGGGGCATATACTCCAAGTACTCCATGCCGCTGGTAGTCCGCAACAACCACATCACGCAGTATCCGATGGGGAGCCACCAGGAGTTCAGTGGGGTGTACGTGGAGAACATCGTCTCCGCGGACATCGACGGCAACACGGTGGACAGCGTCTTCAATGCGGAGTATGGCATCTATGCCAAGAACCTGACCACGCAGGATTATTACATCCGCAACAACCACGTCAAGGTGGGAGAGTCGCAGTTCGGCATCTATGTGGGGAACAGCTCTTCCGCGGCGGTTGACACGGGATACGTTTATAACAATGAGGTGATATTGTACCCGATGACGGCTGGGACGGCCTATGCCATGCAGCTTGACAACTCCAACGGTCTGAAGGTGGCCCACAACAGCCTGTATGTGAAGTCGGATGCTCCGTACAGCAACACGGCGGCTCTGCACATCAAGAACACGACCGCGAACAACATAACGTACCTGGACAACAACGTGATCATGAACGAGTGCAACAGCAGCGACAACACGAACTTCGCCTTGTATCTGAACGGCACCTCCAAGGTGGTGGGTGGGTACAACGACCTGTACTCGCAGTCGTCGGCGATAGCCTACACGACGGTAGCCCGCAACTCCATCGGTGAGTTCGAGGGAGCCATGACCACGAGCACGAACAACATATCCCTGCTGCCGCCGATGGCGAATGCGTTGAACAGCCTGTTTCCGACCGACTTCATGGGGATGGAGTGCCGCTGCATGCCGCTGGTGATGCAGGATATCCGCGGCTGGCAGCGTACCCCGCTGACGTACATGGGCGCGTATGCGAACCAGATTGCGGCAACGGACGCTTCGATAGTGGCCATGCTGGTGCCGTCGCTCGGCGACTGCCCTCAGAACACGTATAACGTCACAGTGTCGGTGGTCAACAAGGGCTCCATGATTTTGAATTTTGCCGCCCACAATGCTGTCATCACGCTCCATTCGGATTCTTTGAACCTGACCCAGACCAAGAATGTCACGAGCGGGACGGTTCCCGTATTGGGGACCTTGTCA
>JBGUMF010000011.1:0-3450 GCA_045116675.1 Bacteroidales bacterium | reverse complement strand
ACATCAATAGTCTTCCGTCCGGCACCTACATGGTCCGAATAGAGACCGACAAGGGCTTTGTAACGAAAACAGTAGTGAAACAATAGTCAGAACTTTCGAAGGGGTGATTTCGAAAGAGCATCCTACATTTTTTTGAAGACAATCCAGTTGGTGGTGAAATTATGCGTGTGCGGGAACAGCTCATGCACGTGGTTGTGGTTGTCGCGGTACCAGGAATGGTTCCAGCCGGGCCCCATGTCCATGTAGAGGGCCTCCTGCATGCCATATTTCTCTAACTGCTTGACGAACTGGGCGTACGGGATTTTCTCTTGCGAGTCGGCTATGCACACCTTGCCGTCTTTGAGGCATAAGGCCCGATAGTAGTTGTCGTTTTTGCGCCACAGCGGTTGCGTCTTGCCTTTATGGATAATGCAGACCTGGCAGAATCCCATGCCGCCGCGCCGGGCGGCCAACTTCAGGGCATTCTCGCAATGGTTGGTCAGGAATTGGGGCTGCTGGTCGTACCATACGAAACAGCCGGTGTTCTTGTCGCACACATATCCTTTGTAGAACGTGCCGCCCGACACGTGGTCGCCGGCGATGTTCTGGTGCCGGAACCCTCGAAGCTCCTCGCCCGTGAACGCCGCCTCCGCGCAGAAGATGACATCGGAATCCTCGGCGGTGGGCATCGTGCCGCACACGAGGTCAATGCAGTCGTATTGCGGATAGAAGACGTTAAGGCCGTTCGCCGTGTCGCAAAGGATGTTGAGGGTGCGCCGCAAGGCCGTGTCGGTATTTCTCGACTGCACCATGACGGTCAGGAAGGCCAGCATCTGTTCCGTGCCGTGGAAGGTGTTCAAATCCACATCGCCTTTGGCCCACGGGAAACGCGCATTGTGCTGGTACTGCCAGAAAAGGTAGGGCTGCCCGATGTTCGGCTGCCCGTTCAGGGAGCAAATCCATAGCGGATTCTTGGGAAACTTTTCCTGGATGTATTTCCTGTATCCGTCCAAGTTCGTGTAAATCATCACCTTATTCTTGCTGATGGTTTCAAAACGACGGATGAAGTCTTCAATTACCTGGATGCGCTGCTTGGTGCTCTTGTCCGACGGGTTACTCCAGTCTTCCACATCCACCACGGGCATCAGGTCGTAGGATTTGCTGCGTATGACCTCGTAGAAATGGTCGGCCTGCCGGCTGCCATCCTCGTTGAAGCGCAGGAAATGGTAGAACCCGACGGGCAGGTCGGTCTGCAGCGTGACTTCCCGATGATGCCGCGGCATGAGCGTGTCGATGCCGTCCACCCCCATGGTGGCCCGCATATACACAAAGCGGATGCTGTCTTCCGAGGCCCGCCGGAAATCCACCGTTCCCGTGTAGGAGGAAATGTCAATACCCGTCATGGGGTGCTCGAAGACGACATCCCCTTTGAGATTCTGGTGGAAATGCTTTCGGATAAAATAATAAGACACCCCGGCTATCCCAAGGAGAAGGATGATGGAGAAAAGGAATTGCAGGAATCGCCGGTGTGTTTTTTTCATGGGGCTATTGCATGAACTTCTGTTGTATCAGTTGGGCTATCTGGATGGCGTTGGTGGCGGCACCCTTGCGGAGGTTGTCGCTTACCACCCACAGGTTCAGCGTCTTGGGCTGAGTGAGGTCGCGGCGCACACGCCCCACAAACACCTCGTCCTTGTCTTCGGAGAAGAGCGGCATGGGGTAGATGTTGTTGGCCGGGTCGTCTTGCACAACCACGCCAGGCATGTCGTTGAGAAGTTGATATACCTCGCTGATTTCAAATTCGTTATAGAACTCCACATTCACCGCTTCGGAATGGCCGCCCGTCACCGGCACGCGCACCACGGTGGCCGTAACCTGGATGTCCGGGTCGCCCAGTATCTTGCGGGTCTCGTTCAGCAGCTTGGTCTCCTCCGTCGTGTAGCCGTTGGCCTCGAAGGTGCCGCCGTGCGGGAAGAGGTTCATGTCAATGGGGTAGGGATAGGCCTTTTCGCACGGCTCGCCCGCGCGCTCTTTGGCCAGCTGGTTGACAGCCTTCATGCCCGTGCCCGTGATGGACTGGTAGGTGGAGACCACCACCCGTTTGATTTTGTATTTCCAGTGGAGCGGAGCCAAGGCCATCACCATCGCGATGGTCGAACAGTTGGGGTTGGCGATGATTCTATCGTCCTTTTTTATAATGTCACCGTTGATTTCCGGCACCACCAGCGGGATGTTGGGATCACTGCGCCAAGCGGAAGAATTGTCGATGACGTAGGTACCGTTTTTGGCGAACAACGGCGCGTATTGCAGCGACGGACCGCTGCCGGCAGAGAAAATGGCGATGTCAGGGACGGCGTTAATGGCATCTTCAACAGACATCACATTACACTCTTTTCCCGCAAAGGTCACCTTTTTGCCCACCGACTTGGCAGAGGCGGCAGGTAGGAATTCACATTGACCGAATCCTCTTTCTTCTAATACTTTACGCATTTTACTGCCTACCAAACCTGTGGCACCGACTAAAGCGATTTTCATAATGTTTTAGATTTATATTAAAAATTATTAACAGATTGTTTTTGTTACTACGCAAAAGTAATATTTTTGTTTTTTGAAAAACGGACGTGTTATGAAAGAAATGAACAACAGAAATTGGATTACGTGCATGTTGCTGGGCTTGGTTTCAATGTTTGCTAATAATGGATGGACACAAACAGAAACGGCTCGATATGACGTGGTGGTCAGCGAGGTGATGGCTGATCCGTCGCCCGTTGTCGGACTGCCTGCGGTGGAATATTTGGAACTCCACAATCGGACACCCCAACCGTTCCAGCTGAAAGGATGGTCGTTGCAGGTCGGCAATTCCGTGAAGGAACTGCCGGAGTATATGCTGGACAGCATGGCGTTTGTGACGGTGATTGCCAAGAAAAACGAGGCGGCATGGTCTGCCGTATGCCCAAACTATTTCGCCTTGTCCTCGTTGGGTATCACGGATGCCGGCCAACAAATAATATTATATGATAATCGTAAACGGGTGATTCATGCCGTCATCTTCCAAAAGGAATGGCATTCCGAGCCTATAAAACGGGATGGAGGCTGGTCGTTGGAGATGAAGGATACGGATTTACCCTGCTGGGGGATAGATAATTGGGATTCTTCGGTGGATGAATCCGGAGGGACGCCCGGGCGCGCCAATTCCATCCGGCAGTCGTTGGATGATATGAGTCCGCCGGAAATGGAACGCATCACATTGCTTGACAGTCAGACCGTACGGGTGTTCTTTTCCGAGCCGGTTAGCATTTTGGATGGTGAAGCACTGTTTTCTATTCGTCCGGAGCTTCCGATTTCGCAGGTTCGAGAGGTCCCTCCATTTTTTTCCGCCTTGGACGTTTCCGTGTCGTCAGCGCCGCATCCTACAACCTTATATTATATAGAAGGCGGTTGCCGGATTCAAGATTGCGCGGGGAATGTGTT
>JBGUMF010000010.1:0-17884 GCA_045116675.1 Bacteroidales bacterium | reverse complement strand
GATGTACAGGTTGTTGACGCGGAAGGCAATACCGTCACTCATGCTCAGGAACAGTTCCGAGGTGAAGCACCCTATGATGCCATTGGTTTTTTGTCGGAGGATGGGACGGTTTTTGTGAAAGAAACGAGGTATTACAGGGATAATAACCAGGGGAGAGACCTTAGAAGGGAGTTTGGTTTCCTTACCGTCACCACTAATGGGGAAGTCGTACCCTTCGAGCCGAGCGACAACATCCGCAAAATTTCAGACCATCGAATGAGTTTGTTGCCGGGAAAAAATGCGCAATTGTTTTTCTTTGGCGAAACAGAAAAAGGGATTGCCACATTCATCATTAATGGAGAGGGGGAACTCTCGGAGGAGAACATTATTGAGATGGATAAAACTGACGTTCCGGATAATATTACCTATGAGGATGAGGTTAAGGATATGGCTTTCCATACTGAACAGATTATATCTTTACAAGACGGACGGATTTTAGTTTTGGCCTACCGCCATAAAGAGGTGGTCTATTCGGATGGAAAATATGTGCATACCAACAATTATTATCAGAATATTTACTTGTATCTGTTTGATAAAAAGGGCGATTTGCTGAATTCCGCCGTTTTACCTTATTCTTGTGTTGATGGTGGAAATAATCATCAGGACATTCCAGTGGCTTTCGAGTGGAAAGGGGATTTATGGCTGTTGTATAACGGGGAGAAGAACAACTATGGGGCGCAAAAACCGCACAAATGGCATCGTCTGGTTCACACGAAGCCGGAGCCCCGTTGTGTTGTGATGGGACGCCTGGATAACGAACTGGATTTTGAACCGAAGATCCTTTATGCACCATCCAATCCGAAAAAGACATTTTCATTTGGCGATTATTACGACAAGGTGATTCGGGTGACCGACGATGCGGTTTATCTCCTTATGCACCGTGGAACCGACAACTATATTGACAAGATTACGGAATAGGGTATAAAAAGAATTGAATAATTTATCACTAAGATGAAAAAGACATTTACATTCATGATTATGGTGTTTCTGTTTGCAGCGGTTTCGGCGCAAACGGTAGTCGTGACGTTTACGGGACGCGATACGAGTAACCAATATGTTCCTTTGAATCGAGTGGTTGTCAGCAACCTTACCAAGGGGTGGCAGGAGACATTGACGTGGCCCGACACCGTGCTGACAATGACGGATCATACGGGTGTCGAGGATGCAGAGGCGTTGCGCGCAACGTCTCTGCGGCTTTCGCAGAACACCCCTAACCCTTTTGACGGCACCACATTTGCAATTCTGCAGGTGGCGGAACGAGGTGATGTATCGTTGGAAATCACCGATATCACTGGACGTATCGTAGGGGCAAATAATTATTCGCCCCTACAGCCAGGCATTCACGAAATCCGTATCACCCTTTCCTCGGCGGGCATCTATTTCCTGACGGCGCGGCAGAACGGCCGGATCTCTTCGGTGAAGATGGTGAACCGCAGCAATGGAGGTGGAAATTCCATTGCGTTTGTTGGTGGCGTGCAACCCAAAAACGGAGTCAAGGATGTCATCGACAACCTATTCGAAGTTGGAGACCAAATGGAATACGTGGGCTATGCCACTATCGACGGTGCGGAGTGGGGAAGTAATCATATTGTGCAGGAACAGTATGTTTCACAATTAGTTGTGTTAAATTTTGACATCTCTGTAGATGTCGCGGATGGAATGCCTTGTCCCAGCACTCCCACGGTAGCAGATCACGAAGGCAATATTTACAACACCGTAAAAATTGGAAATCAGTGTTGGATGCGGGAAAATATGCGTTGTGTGACCTCTCCGAGCACAGGTACGTACATTGTAGATACAACTTATAATAGCACATATACGGGTAAAATGGCGAAGCGGTATAGGCATTACGATTCCATAACGGTGGACAGCAATTTTGGTTTATTGTACAATTGGAATGCCATGATGGACACGTTCAACATAGCATATGGGGAGACCAGTGTGGACGACAGTGCCGACCATGCTTTTTCTGTGAATTACAACGGTTACAGACGTGGCATTTGTCCGGCAGGTTGGCATCTCCCTACGGAAGACGAGTGGTGGCAGTTACTGTCTTATGTGATGTCACAACCGGATTACTGGTGTGGCAGCTATTTTGATGATCACATTGCCAAGGCGCTTGCTTCCACAACCTCATGGAGCTATTTCTCTGATGAATGTTCACCAGGACACAACCTGAGCACAAACAATGCTACGGGGTTCAGTGCAATGCCTGCGGGTACTTTTACGAACAACACTTTCCCTACAGTGTTCCCCACATTTTGCTCTGCCTATTTCTGGACGGCCACACAACATTCCAAAAGGAGTGCAAAGTCGCATTCCTTTCCGTTCAGTAGTTCGACTGTTGATTGGGCATACGGCAACAAGTGTGATTGTTATTCAGTACGTTGCATCCGAGGTGACGACACCTTTTCTGTCATAACGCCGCCCACGGTCACCACCGATTCTGTGATGGTGACGCATACCTTGATAACCACGGTTACTTGTGGCGGTGATGTGGTATCGGATGGCGGTGCGCCGATTCTCACACGGGGTGTATGCTGGAGTACCTCTCCGAACCCTACTGTTGAGGATTCCCATACCTTCAATGGCGACAGCCTTGGTTCGTTCACAAGCACCCTTATAGGTCTCATGGCCAATACCACATATTATGTGCGGGCATACGCCACCAACGAAGAAGGAATTGCTTACGGAAATGAGGTGGTGTTTTCCATGCAACCTACCGATTCCGTTCCAATTGCCGCTCCTTGTCCCGGCATCCCTATGGTGACAGATATTGAAGGCAATGTGTACAACACAGTGCTGATTGGCGCTCAGTGCTGGATGCGCGAAAACCTGCGGACGGCACATTATTCCGATGGGGCAGCTCTTTCTCTAAACGGGTGCTATGACCACAGCAATTCCAGTATTCCGTTGGAGGATCGTGGTCTCTTTTACAATTGGAATGTCGCTATGCGTGGAGCCTCCTCGTCTAATACCAACCCTTCCGGAGTGCAAGGCGTTTGTCCCATTGGTTGGCATTTGCCGAGCTATGCGGAGTGGACTCAGTTCTCGGACTATTTGGAGAGCCAGAGTTTGTTCGTTTGTGGAGACTATCCGGCTGCTGTGGGCAAGTCATTGTCTTCTCCGACGGGGTGGTGGAATAACTCGCAACTCTGTACTGTCGGCAATAGTCAAAGCACTAATAATGTTACAGGTTTCAGTGCCGTACCCGTTGGTCTTTGGAAATTCACTTTGGACGACTTCGTCGAGCAAGGGGTTTTTGCCCTTTTCTGGTCCACTACGACATATTACAGTTCTGCACGGGTTCGTTATCTGTCTTACGTCAACGATGTATTTTTCAATTATGAAGAAGACAAGGCTTATGGTCTTTCGGTTCGTTGTCTCCGCGATTCACTTGGTGGAAGCGGCCATACGGTCTTCCTTCCCACGGTCACAACGGATTCTGTGAGCAATGTGACGGCGAATTCGGCTACTTGCGGCGGTGTGGCCACAACAGATGGCGGTGCAACGATTGTTGGACGCGGTGTGTGTTGGGGAACATCGGAGAACCCGACTATTGCGGGAAACCATACCTCCGATAGCACAGGCCTCGGCCCTTTCACAAGCCACATTACGGGTCTCAACGCCGGTACCACGTACTATGTTCGAGCATACGTTACAAATAGTATCGGTACCACCTATGGTATGACGATGGCGTTTACCACAGAGCCTCCTACTCCCAATAACCAGCCTTGTCCCAACGCCCCTTGGGTGTTAGACTATGAAGGCAATTCTTACAATACCATACAAATTGGAAACCAATGCTGGATGCGAGAAAACTTACGTTCCACTTACTATGCGGATGGTGAACCTATCCCTGCTGGAAACAGCAACACGAGCTATACCAATCCTTACTATTATGACAGTGGGATATCAATACCGTTGGTGGAACGAGGCTATCTGTATAACTGGCCTGCTGTGATGTACGGAGCATCATCAACGGAAGCTAACCCGTCTGGGGTACAGGGTATCTGTCCCGACGGGTGGCATTTGCCAAGCAACGCAGAATGGTCACAGTTAATAAACTATCTAGGGTCGGTATCAGATTATTGTTGTGGAAGCAATAACACTTTTGTCGCTAAAGCAATGGCCTCACAGAGCGGCTGGCAGTCTTCCTTTAATTCTTGTACCCCTGGCTACAACCAGCTCTTGAACAATCTTTCAGGTTTTGGCGCCGTTCCTGTAAGTAATTACAATGGAACGCCAGGCCTTAACGCCGTCTTCTGGAGTTCTTCAGCAGAGTCAGCCACCAGCAACTTGGCCCGGTGTCGCACAATAGACTGTAATGAGTCGATTGTGTGGCAGGGTTTGTTTCATAAAGATGTTGGAATCTCTGTCCGCTGTCTTCGCGACTAAATCAAATCATTTTCTTCATTCTTTATGATGCAAAAAAATGGGGAACCCTTCCGAGTCCCCCTTAATTCTTAATTCTTAATTGAATTAGTGGTTAGCCTTGAACATCTTCAGTCGTTCCTCTAAAATCGGGAACTGGCGGCGCGGGGTGAGTGACACGCAGGCGCGGAGACCTTCACCGCGCTCGCTGCCGCAGGTGCTCAACGAGATGGCACTGATGCCGTAGTACAGGAATTCGCGCAAAAGTTCATCACTGGTCATGCCAGGGTAGGCTACCGTGAAGTAGAAACCATCGGCCAGTGCCTGGTCACCGTCCTTGTCATAGACGATGACAAACCCGTTGTCGGTGAACATCTTCTTCATGATGGCGGCCTTCTCGCCATACTCCTTCACATCCTCAATGTAGTTGTAGGTGCCGTCGTTGCAGGCCTTCAGAATGGCGGCCATGGCGTATTGGGCGGAATGGGCCACACCGGAGCTGATAGCGTACACGGTGCCGTAGATGATGGCACGTCCCAGTTTCGCGTTGTTGAAGTAGGGCACAAGGTCCGGAAACTCGCGGCTGTACATCTTGTTAGAGAGGATGAGCAGGGCGATGCGCTCGCCGGCGTAGCTGAAGGCCTTGGAGCCGGAGATCATCAGCGCGTAGTTGTCGGTGTATTTGCCGACGGAGGGCTGGAAGGGCGGCACGCCCGGGGTGGAGATGTTGTGGCGGAAGTCCATGCCGAAGTAGGCGAGGTCCTCGAGTACGAACACGTCATACTGGTTGGCCAGCTCGCCGATGATTTGGAGCTCCTCTTCGGTGAAGCAGATCCACGATGGGTTGTTGGGGTTGGAGTAGATGATGGAGTGGATGTGTCCCTTTTGGAGATAGCTTTCCAGTTTGGCGCGGAGTTTCGGGCCGCGGTGTTCATACACGTCGAAGGTCTCGTATTTGAGGCCGAGCACGCGGTGCTGCTGTTTCTGGACGGGGAAGCCCGGGTCGATGAACAGGGTGGTATCGCGTTCCTTACGGGCGCGCACGAAGGTCATGAAGGCGGCCATGCCGGCCATCATGGAGCCGACCGTGGGGATGCAGTTCTCAGGGTTCACCTCCAGGTCGATGAAGTTCTTGACAAAGCGGGCGGCTTCCCTCTTGATGTCAGGGATGCCTTCAATGTCGGGGTATATGGCGGCAACGCCTTTTTTCAAAGCCTCAATCTGGGCCTCGACGCCCACGTGGCAGGGAGGCAGGCCGGGGATGCCCATCTCCATGCGGATGAACTCCATGCCGGACGCTTTCTCGATTTCGTTGATCAGTCGTTTTACCTCGCGGATGGAGGCTTTTCCTACGGATGTGAGGCCGCTGTCGGCGACGATTTTATCGACGATTTCAGCGGGAATGGGTGTGTTTTTCATTATAATGTATTAATTTGTTGTGATATAACTTATGTAATAGTGTTGCCGCAAAGATACAAAAAAAAGGGCAACCATACGATTGCCCTTTTTCGTTATGGAAAAGAAATGATTATCTTCTCTTCTTGCCAGAGTTAACCATGGAGTTGGTGGCATCGCTTTCAGCTTTGTCGATAGCGGCGTTAGCCACATTCTCGGCAGCAGACTGAGCGTGTTCCTTCACGGTCTGTTTTTTGGCGGTCGTTTTGGCGGGAGCGGGAGCAGCCTCTTGAACAGGAGCTTCTTCAGCCACAACAGCCTCTTCCTCAACGGGAGCTACAACTTCTTCCACAACCGTGGTGTCGGTAGCTTCCTCAGTCTTGGCGTTTTTGTTACCGCAAGCCACGAAAAGACCTGCGCAAAGAGCTAATAAAAATAATTTTTTCATTGTTATAAGAATTTAAGGGTTTGTCGGTAAATAAAATTATTTAACGGGTTCGTAGGTGATGGTGAAGGTGTTCTGAGCCTTTGCAGGATTCTCATCATCATTTCTGGTATAGATGATAACCAGCTGATCTTTGTCACATGCGGAGATGGAGCATTTTTCAATGGTCTCATCATAGAGGGTGTAGTCTGCATTGTACTCCCAAGGCATCTGGAAATAGAGCATGGAGTTAGCCTCATCAACTGTGTATGTGGCCGTAACAGCGGTTTGATAAGCACCTTCTTCAGGAAGAACAGTACCCGGGTTGATGGTTTCCACACCATTTTCGCCGAAGATGATGATGTCGTCTTTTTCAGCAAGGGTGAAAAAGCCGGTGTTGTGCTCATAGTCACCATTAGCAAAAAGTTCATCCATGCTGACGCCAGAAGCCAGTACGTAATCAGGAGAGGATTTCACAGATACCATTTGCCAGCCCTTGGTGGCGTTTTGCAGATAGTAAGCGTGATTTTTCTCAACGGGGTTACAAGCGTTGAACAAAACTAAGGCAGCAACTGCCATTACAAATAATGTTTTTTTCATTTTTTTGATGATTTAAGTTGTTAAATGTGTTTATAAAAATTGCCTAATTAAACAGGTCGCAAAAATATACTTTTTTCTAATATGAGTATCTTAAAAAAACTAAAATTTTTTATCGTTGAAAAAAAACCTTTTTTTTGGGGAAAGAATCTGAAAAAAAAATTGTACTTTTACCGCCAATTGGAAAATTGGTACAATGACGGGTTTTGGTTTGTGGGGAAGAGTGGGACAAAGGGGGTGGGAAAGTGCTGTGTGGAGGATGGGAAAGGTGTGCCATTGTTTTGTAAATGATTGATTTTAATCGAAATATAATATAAATCTAATTCATTAAACATTAAAAATTACAACAGTTATTATGAAAAAGCTAATCGCCTTACTTACCGTTTTCGGTTTCTTAACCATCGGTATCGCAAACACAGCATTTGCCCAAAATCAGAAAAAAACTGACGAGGCCGCTACCGAACAGGTGGCAGAAGCCCCTGAAGCCGCTCCCGCCGCACAGGCTGAATTGTCCGTGGACCCCGACGAAGCCGTCAGCCAGGGCCTGCACTACACGCTGAAAGAGAAATTCATCCAAGGTGGTGCCACGTTCATGACCCCGGTGCTCATCTGTTTGATTCTCGGTCTCGCATTCGTGATTGAACGTATATTCTACCTCAACCTCGCTTCCGTGAACTCCCAGAAACTGCTCCAGAAGGTGGAGGACGCCATCAAGACCGGTGGCATTGAGAAAGCCAAAGAACTCTGCCGCGACACCAAAGGACCCCTCGCTGCTGTCTTCTATCAGGGCCTTGACCGCTATGACGAAGGTCTCGATTCCGTTGAGAAAGCCCTCGTCTCCTACGGCGGCGTCCAAATGGCCAAGCTGGAAACCAACCTCACCTGGATCAACCTGTTCATCGCCCTGTCTCCTTCCCTCGGTTTCTTCGGCACGGTGATCGGCATGGTGCAGGCATTCGATGACATCGAGCGCGCCGGCGATATCTCCCCGACCATTGTGGCTGGTGGTATGAAAGTGGCCCTTTTGACCACCGTCTTCGGTTTGATCTCCGCTATGATTCTCCAAGTGTTCTACAACTACATCCTCACCAAGATTGACGCTATCGTCAACGACATGGAAGATGCCACCATCTCCTTCATGGATATTCTGGTGAAGAACAAATAAAAACAATAATATTATATATACAATAATTTATTGACTTCAAAACACTTTTGTGATGAATTATAAAATTTTAAAATACATAACCTTTGCTGTCGCAATAATTGGTATTCTGCTTGCGTGCTGGTTCTCGTATGTTGCCTTCGACAATGACAAGAAGGACAGCTACTTCCAGGTGCAGAAAATCGAGCAGCAGAATCCGGCCATGCTGGCGGATTTCCAGGCAGCAACCCCTGAAAACCTTCCCGAGGTGGTCACCAAGTACCAAAAGGATATGGGTGACTACAACAAAGAACTGAATGAGAAACAATTGCAAAAGGATATTCTTTATACCTATCTTCAAGATCTGAAAGGCCTTGATGAGAACAACTTCGAAGCCTATAAGGCCGGTTTCGCAAAACGCGCGGAAGGCCTCTTCGCCCGCTGCGACAAGAAGCAGGACTATGTGGACGGCTTCAACAAGGTCAACTCCTTCAAGGATCTGGAATCCTATATCAACAAGATGGACAAGGAATATTCCGCTATGAAGCAGGATTATCTGGTGGGTCGTGAATACTATAAGGCTGCCAACAGCCTGATTGCCAAGGCTGACATGATCAACGCTTCTGCTTCCGCCACCAAGAAGGCTAACGATCTTCAGGCCCTGAAAGACGATCTGAAGAGCTTCAAGTCCTCGGCATCCCTCCAGAGTTGGTTTGTCGGAATCGGCTATCTGCTTGGTATCGTCACCTTGCTGCTGATGGTATGGTTCGCCCTCGTGAAAGTGGTCAAGAACATCAAGACATCCTACAAGCTTCTCATTGTGCTTGTCGCGTTCGTTGTGGTGGTCTTCATCGGCTATCTGATCGGTTCGCCCGTGTTGAGTCCGTCTGCCCTCAAGTTCGGCATGTCTGTGTCCGGCTACAAGATGGTCAACGCCGCCGCGTTCACCCTTTATGTTTGTTTGTTGTGCGCCATCCTGGCTATCATTGTCACAGCTGTCATGAGCGCCATTAAAAATAGAAAATAAAATGGCAAAGAGAAAAACACCAGGTTTAAATACAGGCTCAATGTCAGATATTTCCTTTCTGCTGTTGACCTTCTTCTTGCTGACCTCCTCCATCAACACCGAGCAGGGTATCCCTCGTAAGCTCCCGCCCCCAAAAGCGGACGACGCCAAGGAGCAACAGGTGGATATCAACCGGCGTAACGTGCTGAACGTGCTGGTCAACTTCCGTGACGAAATCTCCGTCAACGGTGAGGTGATGATGGTTTCCGAACTGAAGGACAAGGCCAAGGAGTTTTTCGCCAACCCGACCAACGACCCCTCCCTTCCGGAGAAAGTCAACAAGCCTATTGACGGCATTGGCGACTTCCCGGTGTCGAAGGGCGTTGTCTCCCTGACCAACGACCAAGGCACGAGTTACAACATGTACGTGCAGGTTCAGAATGAATTGCAGCGGGCAGTGAACGAGCTGCGTGACGAGACCGCCCTCCAGTATTTCGGGAAGAAGTTCTCCGCACTCGACTCCGCCGCCCAAAGAGCCGTAACATCGGCCATCCCGATGAGCATCTCCGAGGCCCCGCCGATGGACTACAGCAAATCCGGATCCAACTAACCCTTTAAACTACGGAACTATGGCTCGTTTTAAAAATAAAGAAAAGAAAGAGACTCCGGAACTCAACATGGGTTCCATGTCCGACATCATCTTCATGTTCCTGTTCTTCTTCATGGTGATTACCACCATGCGTGAGGCTACCCTGAAGGTGCATTTCACTCCGCCGTCCGCCACCGAAGTGCAGAAGCTGGAGAAGAAATCCCTCGTGGCCAATATCTACGTGGGCGCGCCTATCAGCAAGAACGAGAACACTCTCCCGCCGGGAGAGGTCTCCGTGCAGCTCAACGACCAGACCATCAAGGCTGAAGACTTGGTGGCCGACGTGCGCGACTTCATCGGTACCGAAAAGGAGTCCCGCGACGCACAGGACCGCGACCGTCTTACTTTCTCCCTCAAGGTGGACAAGGACGTGCAGATGCGCTACGTGAACACGATCAAGCAGGAGTTGCGTAAAAACAACGCCCTGAAAATCAATTATGCAGCTGGCAAAAAAGCCAACTAAAATTTTGTAAACAGGCAGGCCGAAATACAAAGCGGCCTGCCTGTTTTTTTTGCAAAAAAAACCTTAAATTATAATATTAACCAAATTCAAAAAAATGAAAAAATTCTACTTGCTTTTCATGATGGTATCCTTTACCGTCGCCCTGTTCGCACAATCGGCACGCCCGACGATGACGGTGCAGCAGGCAAAGAATCAAACGGTTACGGCGAAGTTTGATCCTACGATGAGTACTCCGAAACTGATCAACAGCGCGGTTCCCACTCGCGGCACATCCGGACTGGTTGTCTCTCCCGATTATATCGGCAGCACTTATCAGGAACAGCAGACCAACTACAACCAGCACAACAAGATTTCCGTATTCCCTGATGGTACGGCTTCCGCGGTATGGATGACGGCCCCGTATAATGGTGCAGCCACCTTACGTGGTACGGGCTATAACTATTACAATGGCACGCAATGGGTGAATGCGTATGATGACATTCAGCGTATTGAGAATGTGCGTACCGGATGGCCTTGCACGGCACCTGTGGGCACCAACGGCGAAATCGTGGTGGCTCATAATGGTGATGACGCTCTCGTCATCAACGTGCGTGCGCAAAAGGGTACCGGAAACTGGACCCAAACCACACTTCAGGGACCTTCTGTTTTAGACAGCAACGGAGCTAATCCTTCCACCGCTCTTTTGTGGCCGGACATAGCCACCAACGGAAATACCATTCACCTTGTGGCGGTGACCGAATCAAATGACGGCTATCTTTATGAAGGTATCAGCCGCTGTCTGCTCTATTATCGCGGCACGTATGATGAAACCAGCAACACCATCACCTGGGAAAACCCGCGCAAGGTGTTCAATGTCACACCGGAAATGTACACCTATTTCGGTGCGGACTGCTATACTATTGCAGCTAATGGCAACAATGTGGCTATTCTCTATTTGACCACTTGGTATGATGCCAGAATCTGGAAGAGTACAGACAACGGAGATAATTTCAACACGATTATGCTCTTTGACAATCCTATGGAGGATGATAATGCCAATCCGCAAAGTGTTGATACAAACCTGATTAATTATCTTCCTAAGGGTATTTCAACGATTGCTGTTGGTGCTGACGGTAAAGTTCATGCTGCTTTCGATTTGATGCGTATGCATTGGACGGACACTGCAGTACACTATTCTTGGTGGCCGAATTGGAATTATCAGCTTGTGTATTGGAATGAGGATATGCCTGTCTTTACCGGTCGTACAGCATTGGATATTGACACTTTGATGGCAAATGGATACGCCGTTTTTGATCTGGAGGATTTGGATGGCGACGACACGATCCGTGTTTACGATTTTAATACGTATGCTCAAAATATTCAAGGATCAAATATTTCTTATCCGCAATTAACGGTGGATGGTAATAATGTGTATTTGGTCTATCATGCTATGTATGAAAGTCCGTTCAAGGGAACCAATAATACAAATTGTCCACAATTACATGGTATCTTTGGAACTCGTTCCACCGATGGTGGACATAGTTGGGACAATGGGGTTAGTTGGATTTCATACGGGAAAGACGTATTCTATGTGGAGGATTGGACAACAGGTTCTCCTACCATTTTTATAGACAATGATAATATTTTCCCAGCCACGAGCAAGCAGGTGATAAACGGAAAACTTGTTGTCGATTGGATGATGGACGTATTGCCTGATATAAACACAAATAAAATTGTGAACGTTATGGCCAAAATCATCCCGGCCGACGAACTTGGTGTTTATAACAACGTTGAAGAAATCAAGCAGGGTCTGTGGATCGATCCGATGGGCATCGCCGACAACACTTTGGAAGGCATGAAGCTCTACCCGAATCCTGCTACGGATAATCTGCAGGTGGCCATCTCCTCCAATGAGCATGCCAGCGCCGACCTCACCATCGTCAACCTGATGGGCCAGATGGTGTACAGCGAGAATGTGGCACTTCACGAGGGTAACAACCTTCTCCATGTTAATGTCTCTAACCTCACCCCGGGTGTCTATATGATAAACATCCGTACGAACAAGGGTACCTCTACTCAGAAACTGATTGTAAAATAGTTTCACGTTCAAATATTGCATCAGCGGTCGCGGCGAGTGTCGAAGCGACCGCTGATTTTTTGTATTTTTGCAGACCTAAAAATCTGATACTATGATAAAATCCATGACCGGCTTCGGGCGCACGACCATCGAGGTCACTGGCAAGTCCATCACCATTGAGATTCGCACGCTCAACAGCAAGCAGCTCGACCTCAACACTCGTATTGCCCCGCTCTTCCGTAACAACGAGAACGAAATCCGCTCCCTGATTTCCCATGAATTGGAGCGCGGCAAGATTGATGTCACCATCAATATCGACAAAAACGCGGCGGCTACGGTGGCCATAAACCCCGAGCTTGCCAAATCCTACTACGATGCCCTCAATGTGCTTTCCAAAGAATTGGGAAACCCCGTCGAGAGCGACATCTTCATGCAGGTGCTCCGTATGCCCGACGTGATCTCCACGCCGCAGGAGGAGCTTTCCGAGGAGCTCTGGAATGCAGTGAAGGCGGCCATTCAGGAGACCTGCGACAAGGTGAATGACTTCCGTCTCACGGAAGGCGCCGTGCTGGCCAAGGATTTTGAGAAGCGTATTGGTCTCATCCGCGACATGATTGACGAGGTGACGCCCTTCGAGGAGAACCGCATCGCCACCCTGCGGGCCAAATTCGACAAAGGTATCGACGACCTCGGGCCCAAGGTGCAGTTCGACCCCAACCGCATGGAGCAGGAGATCTTCTTCTACATTGAAAAACTGGATATTACCGAAGAGAAAGTGCGCCTGCGCAAACACTGCAACTACTTCCTCGAAACCATGGCCGAACCACAGGCCAACGGCAAGAAACTCGGCTTCATCGTGCAGGAGTGCGGCCGCGAGATCAACACCCTCGGTTCCAAGAGCAACGACTTCAACATCCAGCAGATTGTGGTCCGCATGAAAGACGAGCTCGAAAAACTGAAAGAACAGTTGGCTAATATTTTATAGTGAACAGGGGACAGTATCCCATTCACCTATTCATATTACTACCCCGGCCTACGGCCACCCCTTCTAAAATAGAAGGGGAATTATTCACCTCCACCTTTACCCCATTCACCCCTTTAACCCCAATAATCCAACTATCATGTCAAACATCCTCTCTCTAATCGGTAGGCCCAATGTGGGCAAATCAACGTTGTTTAACCGGCTGATCAAAGCCCGCGAGGCCATCGTGGACTCTGTGGCAGGCGTTACCCGCGATCGCCATTACGGCAAGTCGGACTGGAACGGCTACGAGTTTTCGGTCATCGACACCGGCGGCTACGTGGTGGGCTCCGACGATATCTTCGAAGCCGAAATCCGCAAGCAGGCGCAGTTGGCCATCGAGGAATCCGACGTGATTGTCTTCATGGTGGATGGCCGCGAGGGATTGACACCATTGGATGAGGAGGTGGCCCAGATTCTCCGCCGTTCCAAGAAACCCTATTATTTGGCTGTTAACAAGATAGATAGTCCAAGCAATTTTTTTGATTATGCCGAGTTCTACGCATTGGGGGTGGAGCAGGTGTTCCCCATCTCCGCCGCGTCCGGCGGTGGTACCGGCGACTTGTTGGACGAGGTGGTGAAGCATTTTTCCAAGGATGTGGAGCATGCGCCCGACGACCTGCCGCGCATTGCCATCGTGGGCAAGCCCAATGTGGGCAAATCCTCCATTATCAACGCGTTTCTGGGCGAGGACCGTCACATCGTGACGCCGCTGGCCGGCACCACCCGCGACACGATCTTCACCCGCTACCGTAATTTCGGCTTCGACTTCTACCTCATCGACACGGCCGGATTGCGCAAGAAAAGCAAAGTAGAGGAGGATTTGGAGTTCTATTCGGTGATGCGTGCTGTGCGCTCCATAGAGAACGCCGACGTGTGCATCGTGATGGCTGATGCCTCGCAAGGCTTTGACCAGCAAGACCTTAACATTTTCGGCCTCGCCGCCCGCAACCACAAAGGCGTGGTGGTAGTGATGAACAAGTGGGATTTAATTGAAAAGGACAACCACACGCACAAAGAGTACGAGGATCTGATCAAGAAGCGCATCGCGCCCTTTAACGATGTGCCCATCATTTTCACGTCTGTATTGGAAAAACAGCGCATTTACAAGGTGTTGGAAACCGCTGTGGAGGTCTATAAGAACCGTACCCGCAAGGTTTCCACCTCCGAATTGAACGATGTGATGCTGCCCATCATCCAGAATACGCCGCCGCCCATGAACAAGGACAAGGTGATCCGCATCAAATACGTGACGCAGCTACCGGTTGCCTATCCCAGCTTCGCCTTCTTCTGCAATCTTCCGCAGTATGTAGTGGATTCGTATAAGCGTTTCTTAGAGAATCAGATACGCAAAAACTGGAACTATTCCGGCGTGCCGATGGAAATCTACTTCCGGAAAAAATAGGATGTTACGATGCCATGAAGAACAATGACAAAATAGGCATGATCATGCGCTCTGCCACTCCTGAAGACGCTGTTTTTTTGGGGCGTTGTGTGTGCGAGGGCATCGGGTTTGAGATTTTTGAAAAAGAAAACGAATTCAACACGAAAGTAGCTTCCGGACTGGCCCCGCTGGCGGCGCGGGAAGACACACTCTACAGCTACCGTCACGCGCTGGTGGCCGAGGTGGACGGCGAAGTTGCGGGCGCGTTAATCTCCTATCCTGGAGAATATTATCACCAGATGCGCAACACTACTTTCCGTGAGTTGCCCCACTTTCGGGAGTTGGACCTGGATGCCATGCCCGATGAGGCGGGCGCCGGCGAGTATTATCTCGACACGCTGGCCGTGCTGCCGCAATACCGCCGGCGCGGTGTGGGCACGAGCCTCATGCAGGCGCGCATCGCCTGGGCAGAACAAAACCACCCTGATTTGAGTATTTCCCTTCTGGTGGACCCCGACAACCTTAACGGTCAACGTATCTACACCCGCCTCGGCTTCGTCATCACCGACTGGAATGTTGTGGCATTTAATCATCTGTATTGGAAGATGATAAAAAACGGTGATTGACCTGCCGTCACCATGATTCATATTTCCCCTTGCAAATAATGATTGCGGCACAGCAGTGCCGCGCAAAAGCAATTCCCCTTCTGATTATTCAGAAGGGGTGCCCGAAGGGCGGGGTAGTTAATATGGATTTTATTCCTTATTTTTCTAAGGTATTCAGATTCTTTATATTACTACCCCAGCCTACGGCTACCCCTTCTAAAATAGAAGGGGAATTTTGAGGCGTCTGCACTGCAGTGCGACACGAAAAGACAAAAGAGTGTGATTTGCGAGTTTAAGACCAGAGACTATAGATTTTATAGTTCATAGCCATAGTTCAATGGCTAACGGAAATAGCTAATTGCCAACCTCCTCCCCGATTTTCTCCGAAAAATCACCCATCTTTTTCTGAAAAAATTCAAGCTATTTTGTAAATAGCTGGAAATCAGTAAGAAAAAATTTTTCTAAAACTATTGACAAATCATTTTGGTGTATTACTTTTGCGGTGTATTAGTTCACTAACACACTAAACAAGTAAAACACTTAAATATTATTGTCATGATACAGTTAGAAAACATCCATTTCGGTTACGTCAAGAGCAGACCCCTGTTCAAGGAGTTGAGCTTGACGATGGAGCCGGGGCACATTTACGGTTTGCTGGGCAAAAACGGTGCCGGCAAGACCACATTGTTGAAAATCATGTCGGGACTGCGCTTCCCTGACAGCGGCACGGCCACCCTTCTGGGCGAAAACGCCACGCTGCGCAAGGCCGAAGCTATGCACGACGTCTATTTCCTTCAGGAAGAGATGTTTGTGCCGCACCTCAAGATTGAACAATTCGAGGCTGCCTACGCTCCGTTCTATCCCAACTTCAACCACGATCAGTTTGTGGATTTCCTCTGCGAGCTGGAATTGGACAAAGAAACCGGCTACATGGACAAGCTCTCGCACGGACAGAAGAAGAAAGTGCTCATTGCCTTTGCGTTGGCCACCAACACCAAAGTGCTCATCATGGACGAGCCCACCAACGGCTTGGACATCCCTTCCAAGAGCATATTCCGCAAGCTGATGGCCTCCGCGGCGGACGACACCCGTCTGGTCATCATCTCCACGCATCAGGTGCGCGACCTGCACAGCCTCATCGACATGGTGGCCATCCTTGATAACGGTCACATGCTGCTTAACGAATCCTCGTATGAGATTACCCAGAAGCTGCTCTTTGATGTGGACAACACGAAGAGCGCCGACGGCAAGGTGTTCTATACCGAGGAAAACCCGCGCGGCAACTATCAGGTGAAGGAGAATGTGAACCATCTGGATTCCAGCCTCGACCTCGAATTGCTCTTCAATGCGGCCATTTCCAACAAAAACGAGATTTCCAACCTTTTTAAATAAACAACATTATGAAAAAATATACGAACAAGATTTTGATTATCACGTTGATAGCAGCAGCCGTGCTGATGGTTGTCTTTTTCACGGTGGAAATCAGAAAGGCATATCACAACGGCCAGATTAGAAAGACTGAGGAATTTATGAAACAACCTCGAGAGACGAACAGTCAGAGAATCATTATTGATGCGGACACCATACAGGTGATAAACGCTGAAACGGAAATTGATGAATAACCCTAAAAATCTAAGATTATGAATACCAAGAATATAAAAAACCTTTTGAAGGCCTATTTCATAGAAAATTGGAAAACCGACCTGTTCCAGTTCGGCATATTGGCGGCCGTTGTGTTGTTTGGGTCCATTATAAATGGAAGTCCCACCAATTTGAATTTCGCATTGTTTGTCTCGTGCGTTTTTCTGATGATTTATCCGGAGCGTCTGTTCCGCAACTTGCACAGCAGTTCGCCGAAAATCCATTATCTTGCCATTCCCGCCTCCAACAGCGAAAAGGTTGTCACCAACATGATATTAGCCAATATCTATTATGTGGTAGGATTGGTGATATCTTCGGCGTTGGGTCTAGCACTGGCGCATTTGTTTTGGAAGGTGCGCGGATATGATGGTGTGTTTTTATACACTAGCTTTGATGACAATTGGGTACTGATGATCTATGCCACGCTGTCTGTCTTCTTTTTTGGGAGCATTTATTTCCGCAGAAGAACAACGCTGTCCACTATTGGTGTCGGTTTGCTGATAAGTATGGTTTTCTCCCTCTTGGTTTCTTTGACGGTTTGGGTGAATGGGATTACGCTGATACCCAAGGATGCCGCCTTCCACGATTTCGCGTGGACCTTCAGTTCCAGGGCCACGTTGCCTGATTGGATAACGAATACCGTAGGGTATCTGATTTTATCAGCAAACATCATCTATTTCTATGTATTGAGTTTTCTGAGATTAAAAGAAACGGAGGCATAATATGGCTATAGATTTCAACAACACACAGACCATATACATGCAGATTGTCGATTGGGTGTTCGAGCAGATCCTCACTTCTGCTTGGAAGCCCGGCGACAAGGCCAAGTCGGTGCGCGAGCTGGCCGTGATGTTCGAGGTGAACCCTAACACGGTAATGCGCTCCTACGACTACCTCCAGAACAATGAGATATTCCTCAACAAGCGGGGCATCGGCTTCTTCGTCACGGAAGATGCCGTGGAAAAGATCAAAATCCTGCGCAAGAAGCAGTTCATGGAGGAGGAAGTGCCGGTTTTCATTAAAAATTTGAAATTGCTGGACATCGATATAAATGAAATTATTAACCTTTATAACATACAGAAATGAAAA
>JBGUMF010000009.1:0-3189 GCA_045116675.1 Bacteroidales bacterium | reverse complement strand
GGCGTCTGTTTGCCATCCTTATCTGCCTGCCGGTTTTTCTTTGCTGTGAACAATGTCATACACCTCCTTGTCGAGCTTTTCCTGCCGTTCCAACACGGCATAGAAGTTGTTGGTCTTATACGGGCGCTGTTTTGGCCGGATCACGGCAACCTTAATGATGTTGCTGATGATCTTTTCCAGGGGCTGACCGTGCTTCTCATACATGGCCAGCATGAAGAAGGGCAGCATGACCAGCATCATGCACATGGCCGCCACACTGCTTCCCGCAGGCTCCCGGAGCAAAAAGAAAAGTGGTACGCCGATAAGCGCTCCGCTGGCAAAGCAGACCAGCTGCCTCTTGGTTAAGTTGAACATGACCTTGGTTTTTACTTTCGTCAGGTCTTTGGGTACGGGTACATAAGCCAATGGAATTACCTCCTTCCATGTCAGTGGGCATTAAACACAGCTTTTGCGAGGCTGCCGGTCTTAAAGAGCGTGAAGCACAAAAGAACTGTATAGCACACGCAGCTCCAGATTGCCATAATGATGTCGGATTCCGTGGCGATATTCTGCACCAACACCGCGTAGATTGCCACGCAGACGATAATGAGAAACGCCTGAAAGCCCAGGGCAAACAGGGAGCGCAGATAATTCTGACCCATGCCGCCCCATTCTTTGCCCATCATGGTAGCCATCGGAATAGGTGCTACGGAGGTCACGAGATATATTTCCAGCATACGGCCATAAATGACAATGAAAATGCAGATATACAGCGCCCACATGGTAATGCCGATAAAAAGCGATTGGAACCACAGACCAAACAAAGGTCCCAGTTCCATCTCCATCAGGCGCGGCTCCAAATCGCCCATCACAGAGGAGATGTCGATGGATGCGTCTGCGCCGATGACGCCGGATGCCTGCGCAACCACGCTTTGCGCCATATCAAATACGCCCATCACAATGGACCAGGTGTTGGTAACGATGAGAATGGCGGCGGCACTTTTGAACATCCATTTGAAGATCATCCATGTGTCTACATCGTGCAGGTTGTTTTTGTCTGTAATCATCTGAATCAATTCAATGGTCATGACCGCAGCCAGAATCACACCTGCAATCGGCACGATAATGGAATTGGACAGATTTTGGATCATGCCGAAAATACTGCCGTTCCAGCCCTGCGGGGTTTGCCCCACCTGCACGGATATATCCGCGACCTGTTGGTTTACGCTGTCGAACATCCCCGACAAGTTGCTCATGATGCCGCCCACCAGCATTTCCTTCAGCCATGTGGTGATTGCCTCAAGTAAGAAATCCATACGGTGTTACCTCCTTTCAGCCGCCCCCGCATGACTGCGGGGACGGCAAGGATTTCATGTGGGGACGATTAGACGGTAAACAAACTGGAGAGCAGAGGAACGAGGACCATGCCGACTACGGCCACACCAGCGCCCGCCATGAGCTGCTTCATTCCCTGGCTTTTAGCTCCGGGATTGTCATTGCCGTAGCCCTCCAAGAGGTTGATGACACCCCAAATGCCGAGACCGGCACCGAGTGCGATTACGAGGGTCTGAAGAACGGTGATTGCCTGAGTAAAAAATGCCATAAATAATTATTAGCCGGAATCATTTGAAAAGTTGATTAGTCATGTTTCATAGGCATACAAAAGCCGGAACAATCTGCCGCCCGGTTTCCGGGGGCCTGATTCCGGCTATCCTCCTTTTTCATTATTTTTTTGTGATTGTCCGCCTTGTACGCCAATGGCCTCCAAAGAGGCAGTTGGGGCAAATAGATAAGATCACTCCTTTCACAGCGGAACATTATTCATCGCCCGTAGCGTCTACCTCGTAAACATCGTAGACCTCGCTGGGCTTGGGTTTCAGCCGGGTGGACAGAAACGCTTCAATGTCGAAAGCGTTCTTCGGGTTCGCGTCGGCAGTGTACTTAAAATTGGGATGCTTGGTGATGTCGTACTTATCCGAAAGGAAAGGCCGCACACCGCGCAGCTGGAGGATGCACTTGCCGCCATCCATGACGGCAAGCTCGTCCTGGCTCATCAACTCTTTCCCCAATTTCTGATAATTAAGAGAGTGGGAGGTCTCCCGCCCACGGCTCTCGCCGGTGTTGTAGGTGTCGATAGTTTCTTTCCCAAGCACGGCAGCCAATTCCTTTAAGGTAGTCGGCTCCTTGCCGCCCAAGAAGATGGATGTGTCCATATTACCAATGATGGTATCGGCGTTGTCCTTGTAGATGGCTTTCAGCTGGGATTGTGCCTGCAACACCAGACAGGCGGAGATCTCTCGGCTTCGGATGGTGGCCACCAGCTTCTCCAGCTTGGGAATCTGGCCGATATTGGCACACTCGTCGATGAGGCAGCGCACATGGATGGGCAGCCGCCCACCGTACACATCATCAGCCTTTTCACACAAGAGGTTGAAAAGCTGGGTATAACACATGGAAATCAGAAAGTTAAAGCTGTCATCCGTATCACTCATAATGAGAAACAGCGCTGTTTTCCGGTCTCCCAGGGTATCTAACTCCAACTCATCATAGGAAGTGACCTCCCGCAGCTCCGCGATGTCAAACACCGCAAGACGCGCACCACAGGAAATCAGAATACTCTTGGCAGTCTTACCAGCAGCCAGCTTATATTTTTTGTACTGGCGCACGGCGAAGTGGTTGGGGTTCTCTGCCTCCAGGGCGTCAAACATCAGGTCAACAGGATTTTTGAACTCCTCGTCATCCTCTCGAACCTCCATCGCGTTAATGAACTCAATGAGAGTGGAGAAATTCTGTTCCTCCACCGGAGCTTCATAATGGATATACCCAATAAGGGCGCAATACAGTAGCGTCTCCGCCTTGACCCAAAAATCGTCCCCGGCCTTGCCCTCTCCCTTCGTATTCGCAATTAAGGTCGTTACCAGCTTCAAGATGTCCTTTTCACTGTGAATGTACGAAAAAGGATTGTAGTGCATCGACTTTTTGAAGTTGATGGTATTCAAAACCTTGATTCGATACGATTCATAAATGACCTTACCATGCTTGTTTTTCAGGGGCTTTCCGTCCTTGCCCAACTTTGGCGTTCCTCGCTGAAGCATCTTTCCGCACTCGACTAAAATAGTTCCCTTAGGATCGGTCACGACGTAGGAACTGTGCATTTGCATGAGATTGGGTTTAAGCCAGAAACGGGTTTTACCGGAACCGGAGCCACCA
>JBGUMF010000008.1:0-21700 GCA_045116675.1 Bacteroidales bacterium | reverse complement strand
TTCTGGCAGTGCCATCCGTACCATTCAGGAAACTGCTGCAAAAGAACTGCCCGTAGGTTATAGCCTTGAGTTCGGTGGTATCACCCGTGAAGAGAGCCAGACAACAAGTCGTGTCATCTTCATCTTCTTGATATGCATTGTTTTCACCTATCTTGTGATGGTCGCCCTTTACGAAAGTCTCTTTATCCCGCTGGCAGTGATGCTGGCGGTACCATTTGGTTTAGCGGGCAGTTTGCTGTTTGCCAAGCTGTTTGGCGTGGAGAACAACATCTATATGCAAATCGGGATGGTGATGCTGGTGGGCTTGCTGTCGAAGACAGCCATCCTGCTCACCGAATATGCCTCGCAGGCACGCAGCGAGGGGATGTCGCTCACCGAGGCGGCGCTCAGCAGCGCCAAAGTGCGTCTGCGTCCCATCCTGATGACCTCGCTTACCATGATTATCGGCATGCTGCCCCTGATGTTTGCGTCGGGCGTGGGCGCCAACGGCAGCCGCACCATCGGCGTTTGCGTGGTGGGCGGAATGCTCTTCGGCACGCTCGGCTTGCTGCTGTCCGTGCCAGTGTTGTTTGTCGTGTTTCAGAAAATTCAAGAGAAAATAAAAGGGAATGAAGATTAGGGAATAGTTATTAGTGAATTGTGAATTGAAAAGTAGTGACAATGAAGAGTAAATGGCTTTTTATTTTGGTAACATTGCTGATGGTTGGCTGCACCATGCAGAAGCCGGTGGTTGAAGAAGCCGTCAGACCAAATCTTCTTGAATCGGACATTACGCTGGTTGATAGTGTTTCTATGCGCTCGTGGCAGGAGATATTCGTGGACGAGCCCTTGCAAGCCCTGATTTCTGAAGCATTGGCGAGCAACGCCGATGTGCGTACCATGCAGCTCAATGTGGAACAAGCCGCCATCCAGATGCGGGTGGCCAAGCTATCATATCTGCCGTCGTTCGCACTGTCGCCATCGGCCACTGTAACCAAAGCCAACGGAATCCCAGTTTCCACCAGCTACGAACTGCCGCTTACCATGAACTGGGAATTGAACCTCGGCGGACAGGTGGAGGCGCAGAAAGCAGCTACAAAATACCAATGGATGAACTCACAGGAACAACTCAATTATACACGGCTGCAGCTCATTGCTTCCGTCGCTAACACTTACTACACACTTATAATGCTGGATGAGCAGCTGCGACTTTCGGAACAGAGCGTGCAACTGCAACGGGAAACATTGCAAACCATCACAGCAATGAAAGAGGTGGGTATGATGAACGAATTGGCTGTCAATCAAGCCGAAACCGAACTGCAGTCCACCATCGCCTCGGTGAGCGATTTACACCTGCAACGAGAGAAGACCGAGCGGGCACTGAACTTGTTGTTGAGCCGCACGCCTCAAAGTGTCCATTGTTCCAGTTACAATGAAGCGAAAGATATCGATATGGACGCGGATTCTCCTGTCAGTTTGGAAGCGCTGGCCATGCGTCCGGATGTGCGCAGCGCCGAGTATCAGCTGCGGGCGTCGTTCAACAACACCAAAGTGGCGCGCTCGCAGTTCTATCCATCGCTGAAACTTACCGCCAGCGGCTCGTGGACCAACAATATCGGCGAGATTGTCAATCCGGCCAAACTATTGCTGAACTTGATTGGCGGGCTCACGCAACCGTTGTTCCAGATGGGACAAATCAAAGCGAGTTTTGAGATAGCCAAGTCGCAGCAGGAACAGGCGCAAATCGCTTTCGAGCAGGCTCTGTTACAGGCGGGCAGCGAGGTTGCCAATGCCTTGTCGGAATGTCATACTGCCCAGCAGAAGCTGCAAGTCCGCGAGGCGCAAGTCGAGGCCAGCCGAAAAGCGGTGGAGAACAGCCGCGATCTGATGCAATATTCCTCATCTGTCAGCTATCTGGAAGTGCTTACAGCCCAGTCGTCCTGGCTCAATGCCCAGTTGCAGCAGACTGCTGACTGGTTGGAATTACAGCAGGGGAAAATCAATCTATTCAAGGCATTATGCCGATAAACCATAAAATTATGCAAACAAGAGTCAAAACAATGTAACCCTCTCGCCACTGCAGCCCGACGACCGCGAGCAATTTATCCTCGACAATCAAAGGGCATTCAAGTACGGTGCCATAGAAGAGTTCGGTATGCGTGATAACCACTTTGAAGAGGACGGGGAAATCATCTCCCGTGCCACCATTGAAGCCTCCATTGATGGCGAAAATGCCGAAGCCTACCGCATTCTCCTCAACGGGGAGAAGGTTGGCGGTGCCGTTATCAGCGTGGAAGGCGGGTGCGGCGAATTGGAACTGCTGTTCGTCAACCCCGAGGTTCACAGCAAGGGCATCGGTTATTCCGCCTGGTGTCTGATCGAACAGCTGCACCCTGAAATCAAGGTTTGGGAAACCCACACACCCTATTTCGAGAAGCGTAACATCCATTTCTATGTTAACCGCTGTGGTTTCCACATCGTAGAGTATTTCAACAGCCATCATTACGATCCAAACGACCACGACAGCAGTGATCCTGACAGCGACGGGATGTTCCGTTTTGAGAAAAGGATGGCGTAGCCCTAAAGTCGTAATACATGTCCTCATTGGACCCTACCCAACCCCATCCTTTCGGACCACGTGTACCCAGACAAATTGCCACGACTTCGGAGAGATTGGGGATTCCTGGAGCCGGCACATCCATATCAAAATTGTAGCCGTTCAATTTAATCTTTATTGCTCCCATTTTTGACAGTCCGTTTTCAATCAAAAATAATCTTTATTTTTGCAATGTTTTTATTTCAATAATCTATGGTGAAAAAGATTCTGTTCTGCTGTTGTCTCTATATATCCCTATGCGGATATGGTCAGAAGGTGACTTTTTACAACAAAAATGTTTCCGACATTCCGGAGGACAACCTCTTGAGCATCGCCATTGACAGTCAAGGAAACAAATGGATTGGAAGCGCCCAATCCGGACTACTGGTTTTCGACGGAAAATCATGTACCACATTCCCGGAAATGAATGGGGATTTCTTCACACCCATTTTCAAAGATTCCAAAGAGAACATGTGGGTGTCTTTTTCGGCACTTATAGAATCGGGTAGCGTAGATGTTTTAGCCCGTTACAACGGTTCGCGATGGTGGTGGTACAAAGCTGAAGATATAGGCCCGTATGAAATATCGGTAAACGACATTTGTGAAGGTGCAGACGGTACGCTCTATTTTGCCGGACCCCAAGGGTTTCTGGTAATGGTAAGGGATAACAAATGGGAATTGCTGGAACTCCCGGAAAAGGATATGGTCCCATTTTCTGTTGCTGTGAGTGACAACGGTGTCATCGCCCTCGGTTTCGGGAGGCCCGACTGCGGATTGCTGTTGTATGAAAACGGCAAATGGAAAAGCTACTCCGAAAAAACTTCGCCGCTTGTCATCAATGTGGTACGTGCGTTGGAGTTTACTGAAGACGGTGCTTTGATTATCGGTTACGGCGGAGGGTTCGGTGACGGAGGTTTTTCTGTAATGAAGGGGGAAAAATGGACTCACTACAATAAGTCCAATTCCGGCATTTCCGACCACATGGTCCGCGACATTGAGTTTGATGGGAAGAATTATTGGATGGCCACCAACAACGGACTTGTGAAATTTGATGGAAAGAAGGTCACGACGGTCTTTTTCCGCAAAGGCATGTTCCAAAATGTCATCAATGAAATCGCTATAGAAGATGGTACTCTTTGGATTACCACCAATTTCGGTCTGATTCAGTATATTCCGTAAAATTGCATAGCCGAACGGACACTGCTTTCGGAAAGAAAAATCATGTTCATTTTTCAGTGCCTTCCTCCTTGTCCTTCTCCCGGGGGATTGGAGAAACATACAGGTCCTCAACCCGCTTGGGACGATAGGCATCCAGCCAACGGAAATCCTGAAGCCGCCGGTTCTTCTCCTCGAACTGCTCATCCGGATAAATCTTCCCATCCGGTGCATCGTAAAAGCGGATCTGCTGTATCTTATTGTCATCAAAGAAGATGCGCATTTCACTCGTAATGGAGGAGTTGATACCAATCAGAGAACTGTCTTCCTCTTGCACAAAATAGACACACTCGGCATTGCCCACAATGTTCACCTGTCGCAACTGCTTGTCATGGATAAAGCCCGTGATGTTCAACCCTTTGATCTGATTGAACTCCGAATCATCGAACAAGCCACCGACGATAAAGCCCGACTTGCACAAATCAATGCGCATTTCCGAGGAGTCCAGTCGGACAAACCGGATCGTATCACCTGTCAGCTGATACTCCTCAGACCAGACTGCCGGATTATAAAACATAATCACCATCGAATCCTTCGCATTGTAAATCAAGGAGTCGCAAGCTCCCTGCAAATCGTTTCGATAGAATTTAGCATGATTGTACGCCCTCATCAGTTCCATCTCATTGTCTTCATTGAAAAGGACCTTTATCGTATCGGAATGCAGGAACAATGAATCGTTGCTATCATCAATCAATATGACAAGATTGCTGTCTGTCACCAGAGATGTTCCACCGTTCTCATAATGTTCCACATAGTTGCCCTGCACCACATATTTCTGGACAGTATCGGCGATGGAAACCCGGCGCCATGCCTGTCCAAAGCGTCGTTCCCGCTCATAGTAAACGCTGTCAGCCGACATGATTTGCGACTCATTGTGCAGACGAACATCCCCCACCAGCAGAGCGATTTCCCTGTCGGTGTCATACCATCCCGCGTTGGTCAGAATCGTATTCTCCTTCGAGACCATCCGGGTCGGGGAGATAAAGTAAGCCCTCTTGGCTACCGTATTGTACTGCAGCGAATCACAATCCACCTTATACGAAGAGCTTTGCATACACACATTTTCAAAGGCGTATGCGTCATCGGTTTTGGTGTAATAGCGTCCTATACGGCTTGTCAGCGTGTCTTCTTCGCTGATCAGTCTGCCGCCCGTCAGATAATAACCCACATCTGTATTCAAATCATACACCATACTATCCGTCGTCAGATAGGCCTTATCCTTTTCCAGCCGCACACGCACCGCAATGGAGGCTGTACGGTTGTTTCCGTCATAATAAGCACGTCGCCCATACAGACGGACGGAGTCGCCCACCAGTATGCGTACGCGGTCTCCGAACGCCACCAGATAGTTTTCCTTTTCGTACAAATAGGCACTGTCGCAATAGCCCCTCACGTTATCCTGTGCGAAGGCCACATGCCCAATAAGGCGCTGTGCACCAGGCAGGTAGTCATCATCATAAAACCCCATATCCGCACGATACTGGATTCTACGACCATTTTGCGCCTCTACGGAGGCGAAGACGGACAGCAACAGACAGGAAAACAACAGCAACCTCCTCATATCCCTTTATTTGGTTCTCGTCGTATCCTCCCACTGGGAGACTATCCTACCCTGCTTATAGGTTATCTCGCGAATAACACGGCCATCCTGGTCATAATATTCCTCCTTCCCATCCTTCTCATTCCGCACATATCGGGTCAAAAGGGATTTCAAACCGCGGGCATCGTACGAGATCAGCTCGCCATTACCATCCTTAAAATCAGCCTCCCCCACCAGTACACCGCGCTCATCATAATACGACCATTTACCATCATACAGGTCATTCTTATAATTACCCTCGATGTTCAAGTCGCCATTCAGATGATAAGCCCTGAAGGGACCATCGCGGTGACCGTGCGAGTATGTTGTCTCCTGTGTTTTCTCCCCATTGGCGGTATAAAGCGTCTGCACACCGTCCAAAGAATCGTTCACATAATAGGCATGCGCATCCAACGCCCCATTCTCGAAATAACGGAAGAATTCGCCATTGCGCTTGCCCCGACGCATCTGCACTTCGATTTCCAACGTGTTGGGTGTATCATAGTAATATTGTGTCTTGCCGTGCTCCTTGCCGAAGCGATATTGGATGATGGACTGCACATTCCCGTCCGGATAGTAGTTTCTTTCCGTTTTTGCACACGACAGCAGCAGTACCGCAAGCACAACCATAGCAGCAACCGAAGTTATTTTTCTCATAATAGGACTGTTTCTTCGGCTGCAAAAGTACAAAAAAAGGAGCAGAGAACATCGCACTGGACGAAAAGAACATTCCCTGCTCCCATCAAGGCTAATATTTCACCACCTTCCGATACAGGAAACCTTCCTCCGTATGAACCCGAAGCACGTATGATCCTTGCGGCAAGTGTGACAATGAGATGGTTTTAGGTATGTTGCCTTCCCACATTTCCACCATGTGTCCATGTATGTCAAACAGCTGCAGGTCAATAAGGTGCATTCCACCGGCATGTAGGTTAATCCTATCCGGCGTCGGATTCGGATACAAGGAAAACGGATAATGGTTATAGTCTAACACCGCTGTCGTGTCACCCGATTGCGGATTTGGATTCCGGGTGATAACGATATTGTTCAGCTGGGTGTTCCCTTTTGCAGCCTGGTCCAGTTTCCAGCGGATGTAACGGGTTTCCGGACGAAGCGTGAGGTTGCTTACGCTGATGAACTCATCCTCCCGGATATCCTGCTCCGTCAGTGTGATCAGGTCGCTCCAGAACCGCCCGTCCGGCGACTGGCTTACCGAGAAGAGGATTCCCTGGTATGCCGACGGATTGGAGCCCGCCTTCTTGCCCCTCACTTCGAACATCAGGTCGAGCGGGGCACTGTCCAGATGGGCCACCAGAGCGGCAGAGCCGGCATTGGAAGCCTCGAACTTCGCAGATCCGTCGGCATACGATGTACCCAGATTGTAGGCGCGGAAACCATCGAGATGCGTAATATCCAGATGTGTATTGGAGCTATTGTCCGACAGGTCTAACGGCAAAGCTACGAGGGAGTTCGTATCCAGTATCACGTATGAGGCAGTTGCCACCTCGCTGTCGTACATCCTGTCAGCCACAGCAATCGCTTTCAGTGTCGTTGTGTGGGCCAGCGTGACGGGACTTTGATAGAGCAGGCTCGTGCGCGTGGGCACGGAACCGTCAAGTGTGTAGTAGATGTCCGCATGGGCTGTAGTAGTGGTGATTGTGACCTGCCGGGCCTCATAATAGGTTCCGCCCGAAGGTGAGAACGTGGGCGTGGAAACCGTTTCCAACTGTTCCTCCGTTCCCACGACCAAAGCCAGATCATCCAGACGGTATTCTTTCTGCGAAGCGTTGGAAAAACGGATACGGAGGTTGGACGTTGCCGGTACGTTCGGGAAGCGGACCCGATACCATCCCGATGTGCCTGTGCCGCTGGGCAGCGAATCTGCCATCCACAAACGGGTCCACGAGGCACCGTTTCCCGAAACCTCCACAACAAGATGAGTACCATCATCCGATGCCGTCTTCCGAAGGCCGCAATAGAGGGACAAGTCCGTGTATGTCAGCGTATTCAGCCCCGAAATCTGAAACCATTTCACCGTATCGTTTATCATCACATTCCCACCACCGGAGGCACCGCCATAGCCGGAGGAGGCGGAGGTGATACGCAAGTCGCAGGTGCCGTCACCCGTGTAAACCACGGTTGTATCCTCCCAGCCGGAATACAGCTGGACCAGCGTGGTGGCCGTCGGCAAGCCGAAATTTTCCTTGTAAAGTACCGTCTGCGCTCCCAAAGCCAGCGGGAACACAGCGAGGAAGAAGAATCCAAAAAATGTTCTGATTTTCAATTTGTTTAACTTTTTCATAATTGCAATAATTACCGTTAAAAAGCGCACAAACAAGTATTTGACGCAAATTTACAAAATCAGAACATGCGCACAAAAACGCCGCAAATATACAAATTAATTTTTAATTCAATACCTATAAAGTTTATTTTATAAAAAAATTATTTTTAAACCGATGCAACATTATGCGGTCTTAAGCGTTTTTAATTTCATAACTGTTATAATATGGAAACCGTACACGTATTATTTGCCGAAGATGATGTGAATCTCGGAAAGGTTCTCACCACCTATCTCACAAAAAAAGGGTTTGAAATCGACCATGCCAACAACGGGGAGAGTGCGTACGATAAGTTTTGCACCGGTTCCTACGACATCTGCATCATTGACGTGATGATGCCGTTGATGGACGGTTTCACGCTGGCGCAGGAAATCCGGAAACTGGACAAACGCATCCCCATCATCTTCCTGACGGCCAAGAACCTGCAGGAGGACATGATCAAAGGGTTGTCCATCGGGGGCGACGACTACATCACCAAGCCGTTCGCCATTGACGTGCTGCTGGCACGCATCCAGGCCCTTCTACGCCGCACCACTCCGGAAAAAGAGGAGGATTCCATTATCGAGCTTGGCAGCATCACTTTCAACAAAAAGCGCCAGACGCTTACCATCAACGGGGAGGAGACGAAAATCACCACCCGCGAAGCCGAGCTGCTCACCATGCTGCTCGAAAAGAAAAACGACGTGCTGGAACGCGGCTATGCACTGAAGAAAATCTGGGGTGATGACAGCTACTACAACGCCCGCAACATGGATGTTTATATCACCAAGTTGCGCAAATACTTCAAAAGCGAGCCCGCCATCCAGATCATCAACGTCCATGGCATCGGCTTCAAATTTGTCATGTAACCCGTTTTTTTTAATCTCTTAATAGCATGAAAAAAGATGGATGAGTCAATGACCCATCCATCTTTTTGTTTTAGTAACCTTCAGGATTATCCTCTGAACGGGAAATCCCGACCCGGATAATAACCCTGTCCACCCAACATCTCCTCGATTCGCATCAGCTGGTTGTATTTGCAGATGCGGTCGGTGCGACTGGTGGAGCCGGTCTTAATCTGGCCCGTACCCAAAGCCACTGCCAAATCCGCAATCGTCGTGTCTTCGGTCTCACCGGAACGGTGCGACATGACAGCGGTATAAGCGTTGCGCTGGGCCAACGTGACAGCGTTGATGGTTTCCGTTAAGGTTCCTATCTGGTTCACCTTGACCAAGATGGAGTTGGCAACACCCTTCTCAAGACCCATCTCCAAACGTCTCGAATTGGTAACAAACAGGTCGTCGCCAACTAACTGCGTCTTATGGCCGATGGTGTCCGTCAAGAGCTTCCAGCCATCCCAATCATCCTGTGCCAGGCCATCCTCAATGGAAATAATGGGGTATTTGTCGGTCCATTGTTTCCAAAAATCGACCATTTGCTCAGACGTAAGCTCGTCACCCGTGGACCATTTCAGCTTATAGATTTTCTTCTCCTCATCATAGAATTCCGAGGCAGCCGGATCCAAAGCGATGCAAACATCCTCGCCCGGTTTGTATCCAGCCTGTCCGATTGCCTTGAGAATCAGCTCAATAGCCTCATCGTTGGATTTGAGGTTCGGAGCGAAACCGCCCTCATCGCCCACGTTTGTGGAATAGCCTTGGGATTTCAAGACGAGTTTCAGGTTGTGGAACACCTCGGCTCCCATACGCACGGCCTCGCGGAAGGTGGGGGCACCCACCGGCATAATCATGAACTCCTGGAAATCCACGCTGTTGTCGGCATGGGAACCGCCATTGAGGATGTTCATCATCGGCACGGGAAGCACAGAAGCGTTGCTGCCGCCCACATAACGGTACAATTCCTGACCCGTTTCCTGAGCAGCGGCCTTTGCGGCAGCCAACGAAACGCCCAGAATGGCATTTGCTCCCAACGCGCCCTTGTTCTCCGTACCGTCAATCTCAATCATACGGGCGTCAATCTCCGCCTGATCGCTGACCTCCATACCCTCAATCTGCTCAGCGAGGGTCTTGTTGACATTCTGCACGGCCTTGAGCACGCCTTTCTTCAGGAAGCGGTCAGGGTCGCCATCGCGAAGCTCCACCGCCTCATGCACACCCGTGGAGGCTCCCGACGGAACCGCCGCACGTCCCATGGCACCAGCTGCCGTGTAAAGATCCACTTCTACCGTAGGATTCCCGCGAGAATCCAAAATTTCTCTCGCTAATATTTTAACTATTTGACTCATAATAAATTATATTTAACTATTAAAAAACGGTGCAAAAATACAAAAAATCAGGCAGCGGAAAACACGCGACACCAACAAAAACACCCGTCAGGATTTGCCGGACAGGACCATCACGAATTCGCCTTTCACCTCTGTTTTGCCGAAAAACTCCAGAGCTTCCGCCAACGAGCCCCGGAAGGTATGGGCATAAATCTTGGAGATCTCCTTGGAGATGGAGATTTGTCGATCCGGCCCCATAATCTCCACCATTTTCTCCAACGACTTCAGCAGGCGGTGCGGCGACTCATACATCACCACCGTCTCCTCCATCTCGGCCAGACGTTTCAGCAGGGTCTCCTTACCCTTCTTATGGGGGAGGAACCCGCAAAAATAGAAGCTGCTGCACGGCAGTCCCGACTGCACGAGCGCGGGTACGAAAGCGGTGGCACCTGGCAGGCACTCCACCTCAATACCCTGGGCCACGCACGCGCGCACGAGCAGGAATCCGGGGTCGGAGATGCCCGGCGTGCCCGCGTCGCTCACCAAGCCCACGGACTCGCAAGCCTGAATCTCGCGTATGATAGAAGAAAGTCGCTCGTGCTCATTGAAAATGTGGTATGCGACACACCGTTTGTCGATTTCGAAATGACGGAGCAGATTGCGGGTGGTGCGGGTGTCCTCGCACAGGACAAAGTCCACCGACCTGAGCACATTGAGTGCACGCAGGGTGATGTCGTCCAGATTGCCAATAGGGGTTGGGATTACAAACAGCTTCATATACGTTTTTTACAACATCCGGACATACCGGAAGAATCGTGGCGGCAAAGATACAATAATTATATTGCACATCTGCAAGAAAAAGGGTAACCCTTCAGCATCTGCCGTATAATTCATTAATATACAACAGATGCCGTCATTATCAATATAAAGTTAGGGGACATTATTCAATGAGGGATTTTGTCAAAAACATTCTCAAGATCATCCAAACTCGATCTATTGTGTGTTTTTGACGTCCCGTATTTTCGCATCCACAAGATCAGAACAAACCTTGAAAAAGTTAAAATCCAACGCTTCACTGATTTGCATCAGCAAATCAGTATATATCCACGGGCGGCGGAATATCTTGTAGAGATTCTCCCGGGAGCAGTTTACATTTTGGGCAAGCCAAGTGATGCTTCTTCCCTGCCGTTTCAATTCCTGTCGAATCATCTCTCCGATATGAATATCTGCTAAATTCGAAATATTTTTCTTCATAAGGCGGCAATTTCAACTAATTATGACACACTGACTCGTCTTTTTTTGAACACATGCAGTATAATCATGCATAAAAATTAAAAGCCACAAAGAAAATAAAAAAAATAAAATAAAACATCAAAATTGTACAAACAAAATTTCCAATTTTTTTATATAAATAATCCGAAAGATAGTATATATTTGATTATCAGATAGTAACAAGAATTAAAAAAAACTTTTGTAATTGCACCAGAAAACATAAAAAACTCAATTCTGGAGAATGAAGGGAATGACTACGGCTCGGATTTTCTTGCATAAAAAAAAGGGGATTCCGTTTGGAATCCCCTTTGTGCCCGGAACAGGACTTGAACCTGCACACCTTTCGATATACGCACCTGAAACGTACGCGTCTACCAATTCCGCCATCCGGGCAAGGTTAATATATACCCTCTTTGATGATATCGTGGATATGGATAACGCCCATATAGCGGTTATTATTGTCCACCACAAAGAGGTTTGTGATATTTTTTTTCTTCATGAGTTCCAAAGCATCCACGACCAGTGCATTTTCGGGGATGGTTTTGGGCTCTTTGGTCATGACATCCTGGGCGGTGAGTTTGGAATAGTCGGGTGTCCGTTGGAGCATTCGTCGGAGGTCGCCGTCGGTGATGGCGCCCACCACATGACCGTCTGTCACGACGGCTGTCACGCCAAGGCATTTTCCAGAGATTTCGAGAATCACCTCCTGCATGGGGGCATCGGGTTGAACCATCGGCACGTCATTGAACTTGTAGAGGTCCTTGACCGTCATCAGGAGTCGTTTTCCCAAAACACCACCAGGGTGGAGGCGGGCGAAGTCCTCGGAGGAGAAGCCGCGCAGCTTGATCAGGGTGGAGGCGATTGCGTCGCCCATCGCCAGCTGAGCCGTGGAGCTGCAGGTCGGGGCCAAGTTGTTGGGGCTGGCCTCACGCTCGACCGAGCAGTTAAGCACATAATGCGCTTCCCTTGCGAGCACGGACTCCAGATTGCCAACCATTGCAATCAGGATGTTGCCATTTTTCTTCAGAAAGGGCGTCAACAAGGCTATCTCAGGTGTGTTGCCGCTCTTGGATATGCAAAGAACGATGTCGTCGGGCTGGATGATGCCCAGGTCTCCGTGGATGGCATCCGCTGCGTGCATGAACGCAGCGGGGGTGCCAGTGGAGTTCAATGTGGCGACAATTTTCTGGCCAATGATGGCGCTCTTGCCAATTCCCGTCACAACCAGCCGACCTTTCGAATGTAGAATCTCCTCCACGCTTTTGACGAAATCATCATCCAAATACCGCCGCAAATTGCTCACTGCTTCCGATTCTTCCAGCAGAACCTTTTCAGCATACGATAGGATTTCCGTCTTCTCCATCAAGTTGATTCGTTATTCTTGATTGTCTGCTTTTTCACTTCAATCGCGTGATGAAAACGCTGGTATTTCCTTCTCGCTATGGAAGTGTCTCCAAAATAGTGCTTGAAATCCTCTTCAGAGAGGTCTTCCATCTCCTGATTTTGGAGCTGCAAAAATAATGAACTTTTCAATACATTCGTCAATGCTGGATGTATTTTTTTATTTTTAGGACAAACCTCCTGACAAACATCGCAGCCAAAGACAAACGGACTTCCTGCAAGTGTTTCATTATCAGGATTTTTATTCTCTACCGTATGATAGGCAAAACAGCGTCTGGCATCCACGCGGAAAGGGGTCTCCAAGGCCTTTGCCGGGCACTTGTCCTGGCACAATCGGCACTCACCGCAGTCCGATTTTCGGAAAGAATCGTAAAAATCAGCCGCACAATCGGTCAAAATCGTTCCCATAACAAAATAGGAACCATCCTCATTGTGGACCAGCCCGTTTTTGCCAAAACAAGCTACTCCTGCCTCCACCGCCCAGTTCTTTTCCGAGATGCAGGAGCTGTCCACCGTGACACGATAATGCGCATCCTCGGGTATGATGATACCGGCCAACTGCTCAAGTCGTTGCGCCACGGCCCGATGGTAATCCTCCACCCACGTATAGCGAGCCATTCGGTAGCGGTCGCTGGCGGGAACATCGTCAATCAGGTAATTGCACAACGCCACAATCACACTCTGGCACCCCGGCAGCAGTTCGCAGGGATCGAAACGTTTTGCGACATCCCGTTCCAGAAAACGCATTCCGGCATGAGCGCCAATGGCTAACGCGTCCTCAAAGCGATGGCGGGCAGCCTCCAACGGTTTGGCGCGGGCGATGCCGCAACGGCTGAAGCCCATTTCCAAAGCCAACCGCTTCACCGACTGCGCATGTAACTGTTCCACCACTATCGTCCCAATTTAATGGCCTGGAATTTGTCCGGAATTCGGATACTTGTTGGTCCGGGTACATCGAATTTAATGGATTTCAACCCCGCCTGAATCTCCAAAACATGATCCAGATCCTTGAATATCAATTGTGTGAAAAACGAGCGGGTGGAGTCCACCGCTACAAAATCGTGATATTCGAAGGCCAGTTTCTGCCGCTTCGGCAACTTATCCGTATCTCCGTTGAAGGCCGCCTGCAACATATTGAAACTCACCGGTATGCCCATAAGCAACCGCAACGGTTCGTAGGTTCCCTTGTAATAATTGTACCCCAACTTATTCACATAGATGACGCTGTCGGGCGTGAACACCATGCGCATGATTTCCACCCCGTATGCATGGACATTCAGATACAGGATGCTGTCTATCCTGTTGACCATGAAGTAGCTGCAGGTGCGCGTGCCGCCGGTGTCGGTAATGTCGGCTTTGCCGCGATAGGAAATCCACTGATAGCCCGAGGCCATCGGAGGCAGCGTGTCTATGCGCACGGATTCCGCAGCCGCCGCAGACGTATCAATCTGGGCCTCTATCGGACTTGCCGCCAGCAACAGGACAGCCAGTCCAAACACCGACATCCACATCATTTTCTTCATAGTGTCCGCATAATAACATCCGCCGCCTTGGCCGAGGCAGAACCATCGCCCAACAGCGAATAGAGTTGACGATAATCGTTTTTCATCGATTCAATATGGCTCTCGTCTTCCGTAATCTTACGCAATTCCGCCGACAAGCTTTCCGTATTATACTCATGTTGAATCAATTCTGCAACAACAGGCTTGTCCATGATGAGGTTGACCAGCGAGATGTAGCTGATGCCGGAAATGAGATGTTTGGCAATGATATACGACAGTTCGCTACCCGCATAACACACCACCTCGGGCGTGCCGATCATGGCGGTTTCCAGCGTGGCCGTGCCCGACGCCACGATGGCCGCCTTGGCATTGGCCAGCAACGGATAGGCATTCCCTACGGCAATCGGTATCGAACACTCCTTCAGGTACTTGTCATACAAAGCGCGGGGCTGCCAGTCCACCACCGACAATACAAACTGGTACTGCGGGAAAAGGGGCACCATCTTGAGCATCTGCGGCAGAATGGCGGTGATTTCCTGCTTGCGGCTTCCCGGCAGCAGGGCAATGATTTCCCTCTCGTCCAAAGCATGGGTAGCCCGGAAATCCCGTACCTCCTCGCTGTCGCGCAAGTCACGACTTACAGCATCCAATAGCGGATGACCCACGTAGTGAACCTTCATGCCGTGGTCGGCGTAGAATTTCTCCTCAAAGGGGAGTATGACCATCATCTCATCCACGCAGCGGCGTATCTTCTTGATTCTACCCTTCTTCCATGCCCAGATCTGCGGCGAGATGTAGTAATAAACCTTCAAGCCGTTGTCTTTCGCAAACTCGGCGATGCGGAGGTTGAAGCCGGGATAGTCCACAAGGATGAGCGCATCCGGCTCATAGAGCAGGATGTCGGTTTGGCAGATCCGGATATTGCGCAGGATAGTATTGAGATGTACGAACACCTCCCAGAAACCCATATAGGCCAACTCCTTGTAATGTTTCACGATGTCGCCGCCGGCCTGTTCCATGAGGTCGCCGCCCCAGCAGCGGAAATCCGCCTGCGGGTCTCGGGCCTTCAAGGCCTTCATCAGGTTGGAGGCGTGCAAGTCACCGGAAGGTTCGCCTGCGATGATGTAATATTTCATAGCCGTGACATTTATGTTCCGTCAGCGGAAGCGGGTGTCAGACCGCTTACGAAAGCAGTCGTTTAACGATGTCAGACACCATTTTATTATCCGCCTTGCCTGCGAACGCCTTGGTGGCCTGTCCCATCACCTTGCCCATATCCTTCATGCCGGCAAAGCCGTTGTCGGCGATTATCTGTTTCAACACAGCTTCAATTTCCTCTTCCGACATCATCTGCGGGAGGTAGGTCTGGATGATGTCCAGTTGGAATTTTTCTTCCTGGTAGAGGTCGTCGCGGTTCTGTGCCTTGTACATCTCGGCTGAATCCTGACGTTGCTTCACCAGCTGTTTCAGGATCTTGATTTCCCCTTCCTCGGTCAATTCCTCGGTGGCGCCCTTCTGGGTTTTGGCCAGCAGGATGGCAGACTTCACCGCACGGAGGGCATTCAGTTTCTCTTTTTCACGGGCCAGCATCGCAGCCTTGATGTCTTCATTAATACGTTGTTCCAATGACATACTATATAAGTTTTAGAATTGCCGCAAAGATACGAATTTCGCAGCACATTTTGAAACATGTGAATTTGCAGCATAAAAACAAGTAACTATAGACTTCTTAACCCCGAACATCACTCGCATTTTTTTTTACAACTTGAACAAAAAAATCACAACAGCATTCACAAACAAATAAAAAAATATATTTTTGCATTTTAAAAACAATAAAAATGAAACAGATTTCCATACTACTTATAGTTTTGTGCTTCCTCTTTTCCTTTAGGGTCAGCGCCCAACCACAGGACACCACCCTCGCCATTCCAAACGGCAGTTTCGAGAACTGGTCGAATGGCAACGGGTACAGCGTCACGGTACTGTTTTTCCCATTATCTGTTTATAGCAGTTATACTTATCCTACCGGATGGAACTACCCCACATATCCAGTAAACCAAACCGTTACCTACAGCGGCATGAATGTGAACGTGAACACCAACCTTCCGCTGCTGAAGGTAGCCAACCAGACGAGCGGCGCTGTTGACGGTTCCCACGCCCTCAAGATGCAGAGTTTTATGCTCTCCGATATCATCAGTTCCACCGTCTACAACCTGGCGTCTTCCTCGCTGGACCCCACACTGACCACCACGGTCTTCCCTACGGTGCTCACCACCGGCGTGGTTGACATTGACCAGCTGCTCCCTTTGATGGATGACATCGCCACTCACCTCGGAAGCGTGTCGCAGATGGTCTCCCTGTTCGCGAATGTGGATATGAACACCCTCATTGATGGCGGCATTAACCTGAATGGGGCAAAACCCAGCCGGCTGACGGGATATTACAAATACACATCAGCCACCAGCGGTGATAACGGCGGTATCCTGATGCTCGGCACCAAGTTCAACACCGCAACACACCGGCGCGAAGTGGTGGGTGCCGGCTACACCGTCAATCTCACCGACACCGCCAGCTATATCCCGTTTGAGGTGACCTATGCCCCTCTTTCCGACATCAACCCCTCCTCCCCATATATCGAAGCCGACTCGCTCGTCCTCTTGCTGTTCTCCTCTGCCAACACATCACCGCAGCAAGGGTCCGCCCTATTCCTTGACAACCTCCAGCTGTGGGCCCATGTGGATGCCGCTCCCGCTGACACTTGCAGTGCCGTTTTCGGACTGACCGTTAACAGTGTGGACACCACGCACGCCTCGCTAAGCTGGACCTATGAGGGCACACCTGACCATTTCGAGGCCGAGTACGGTGTTCAGGGGTTCACGCAAGGCAACGGCACGACCGTCATTGCCAGCAACAACACGCTCACCCTTTCGACCCTGCAGCCCGACACCCCGTACGACGTGTATGTGCGTTGCGTGTGCAGCAGCACGCTGGCGGGCAGCTGGGCCATGACGACCTTCCGCACCGACACGCTGGTGCCGCCGGTCATTCCGGAACCTGACACCTGCAGCGCGGTTTTCAACCTGCACATCATCGAGGTGGACACTATGCACGCCATCATAGGATGGTCGTTTGAGGGCGACCCCACCCAATTCGAGATCGAATACGGCGTGCATGGCTTCACGCTCGGCAACGGAACGCATCTCGGTCGTAGCGAGAGTTTCCTTTCCCTGTCCAACCTGCAGCCCGGCACCTCTTACGACGTGTATGTTCGCTGCGTGTGCAGCAGCACGCTGGCGGGCAGCTGGGCCATGCTCACCTTCCAAACCGACACGCTGGTGCCGCCGGTCATCCCGGAACCTGACACCTGCAGCGCGGTTTTCAACCTGCACATCATCAATATAGACACCACTCACGCTACGATAGGCTGGTCATTTGAGGGCAACCCTGACCATTTTGAAGCGGAATACGGCGTGCAGGGCTTTACACTCGGCACCGGAACCCATGTCGGCGTCACCGAAAGCTTCCTGCACATTTCGGATCTGCAGCCCGACACTCACTACGACATCCATGTGCGTTGCGGGTGTGGCAATGACCTTTGGGGCGAATGGGCCATGATGACGTTCCACACCGACACACTGGTGCCGCCGGTCATCCCCGATGACACCACCGGAATCCAGACCTATGCCACCAACAGCATCCAGATATTCCCCAACCCGGCACATGGCCAATGTGTAGTGCACTTCTCACAGGAAACGCCCAAGATGGTGCGGCTTTACACCATCGAAGGCGCTTTGGTGCAGGAAATAATTCCCGACAAAGAGACTCTGGAACTGCGGCTTTCGGCCAGCGGTGTCTTCATCCTCAGCTGCGAGATGAAAGAGGGAACGATTTTGCGGAAAATCGTGAACCGCTAAAGAACATCTGTCACAAATCATGCCATCCTGTCACAAAAGCAGACAAATTGTCCATTAGGATGAAAAAAACATCCAAATGGCCAGTTGGCACGCGCTTTGCTCTATAATGCCTCGGTTCGCCGAAGCGAAAGCAGGGGCGGCCGAAAAAAATAAAATGTCTAACAATTAAAAAACGGAGGTGTATTATGTTACCAGTAATGTTTAAAAACAGTTGGTTTCCGACAGTGTTTGAAGATTTCCTGAACAACGACTTTATGCCCCGTGCCAATACTACAGCACCGGCGGTCAATGTGAGGGAGGACGAAAAGGCCTACACGATGGAAGTGGCCGCACCCGGCATCAAGAAAGAGTTCTGCCGCGTGAGCATCAACGACGAAGGCAACCTGAGTGTCGCCATCGAGAACAAGATGGAGCACAAAGAGAGCGAGAAAAAGCATCACTATCTGCGCCGCGAATTCTCCTACACCAACTACGAGCAGGTTTACACGCTGCCCGAGGACGTGGACAAGGAGAACATCGCTGCCAAGGTGGAGAACGGCATCCTGACCGTCACCCTGCCGAGAGTGCAGAAAGAGGAGCCCAAGCTCGCACGCACCATCGCCATCGGATAATCTTCCAAACCAAGATTGATGACCTAAAGCCGCACCCATTCCGGTGCGGTTTTTTTTTACTTAAACCCAAAATCAGACTATGCCGTAAACCCGAACACCCATACGCCACTTTTGCAACCGAAATTATTATACCTTTGCAGCCTTGTTACCCAACAGCAATTTTTTTCATAAGCACCTGATATGACAGACTTTGCAGCCATAGATTTCGAGACAGCCAACGGGCAGCGCAGCAGTGTGTGCAGCGTGGGCGTGGTGGTGGTGCGCGGCGGCGTGATTACCGACACGTTCTACTCGCTCATCAAGCCCGAGCCCGACTACTACGCATGGTTCTGCCAGCAGGTTCACGGTCTCTCGCACAAGGACACCGACAATGCGCCCATTTTCCCCGTCGTGTGGCGGCAGATTGAACCTCTGATTGAAGGGCTTCCCCTGGTGGCGCACAACAGCCCCTTCGACGAAGGGTGTCTCAAGGCCGTGTTCCGCACCTATCGGATGGACTACCCCGACTATCCGTTTTTTTGCACCTGCCAAGCCTCACGCCGTCATTTCGGCAAACGGCTGCCCAATCATCAGCTGCACACCGTGGCCGAAGCCTGCGGCTCCCCGATGACCCATCATCATCACGCCCTCGCTGATGCGGAGGCCTGTGCGCACATAGCAATGCGACTGCTGTAAAAAACACACCATAATCCTTAACGCATTATTCTCAGCCATTTATACATCTTGAACAAACAGAAAATATTTGTATTTTTGCCCGTATGAAAAAACAGATTCTGTTCCTGTTGGCCATCGTATCGCTCTCCGCACTGGTGGGCCGTGCCCAGACCGTCTATCAAAAGGACCGCTGGGGCGCGAAGCTCTTTTTCATGCAGGAGAACACCATCCGCCAGAGAGACCGTTGGGGCGAACAGCTGATATGGTACGACGAAGCGGCGCGGCAGGTGCGGCAAAAAGACCGTTGGGGACAAGTGCTGCTCTACATGGACGGTCCAACCGTACGGCAGAAGGACCGCTGGGGCACTCCCCTGCTCTACTTCGACGGACAGACCATCCGGCAGAAAGACCGCTGGGGCGCCGCACTTTACTACCTTGACGGACAAACACTTCGAGTCAAGGACCGTTGGGGCGCACCCGTCTATTACTTCGACTTCATCCCCGATTACTGGCAGCTGGCGTGCCTGATATTGCTATAGTCCTATTTTTTACAACTGCCAGTCAATGGGCGTTTTGCCCATCTGCATCAGCAACTGGTTGGTTTTCGAGAAATGTTTGCATCCGAAAAAGCCCCGGAACGCCGACAGCGGCGACGGATGTGCGGCGGTGAGCACATAATGCTTGCTTGTGTCAATCAGGGCGCGCTTGTTGATGGCATAGTTGCCCCATAAGAGGAACACTATCCCCTCCTTCTGCTCCGAAAGGCGCCGGATGGCGCAATCGGTGAAGGTCTCCCATCCATGCCCCTGATGCGAGCCTGCCGCATGCTCACGCACCGTGAGCGTGGCGTTGAGCAACAACACGCCCTGCTGCGTCCATTTCTGCAAGTTGCCGCTCCGTGGCGTAACAAAACCCACATCGTCACTCAACTCCTTGAATATGTTAATCAGCGACTTGGGGAATGGAACCCCGTCCTGCACGGAAAAACACAACCCATGCGCCTGCCCCACCTCATGGTAAGGGTCCTGCCCGATAATCACGACCTTCACTTGGTCGAACGGCGTGCTGTTGAACGCATTGAAGATACAACCGCCCGGCGGGAACACCCGGTAATGCTGTTTCTCTTCAATTAAAAAACGCTTCAGCTCAGCGAAATAGGGAGCTTGGAATTGATCCCAAAGGAGAGTCTTCCAAGAGGGTTCAATTGTGGGGTTGATGTTTGCCATAACGGTTTAATGTTTAAAATGCCGTACTCCGGTGAACACCATCGCGATGCCAAGCTCGTTGCAGGCCTTGATGGAATCCTCGTCGCGGACGGAGCCGCCGGGCTGGATGATAGCCGTCACGCCGTACTGGGCCGCCATCTTGACCACATCATCGAAGGGAAAGAACGCATCGGAGGCCAGACACAGCCCGGATGTTACGCCCTTGGCCTTGGCTTCCTCAAAGGCAATGTGGGCCGCCCCCACCCTGTTCATCTGGCCTGCACCAATGCCGGCAATCTTGCCGTCCTTGGCCACCGTGATGGCGTTGGAACGCACGTGCTTGCAGATTTTCATCGCCAGAAACAGGTCTTCGTACTCCTGCTCCGTCGGTTTTTTCTCGGTGACAACATTCAACACGTAATCTTCCGTAGACTTGTTGTCGATAGTCTGCTGCAACATGCCGCCGCGCACGCTGATAAACATCTTCTCATCGCCATTTTCATAACTCGGGTCGAAGGTCATCAGGCGGATATTTTTCTTGGTAGCCAGATGGTCGAAAGCCTCCTGGGTGAAGCTCGGGGCGAGGATGATTTCGAGGAAGACAGGCTTCATGGCTTCCGCCGTGGGCAGATCAATTTCGCGGTTGGAGGCCACGATGCCGCCGAAGATGGACACGGGATCCGCCTCGTAGGCACGCTGCCAGGCTTCCAGCGCGTTAGCACCCAAGCCCACACCACAGGGATTCTTGTGCTTCACCGCCACCATGGCCGGTTCCTTGAACTCCTTCAAGATCTGTAAGGTGGCATCCGCATCCTGTATATTATTGTACGACAACTCCTTACCATGCAATTGTTCAGCCCAGGCAATAGAGAAGCCCTGTTTCTTTCCTGCATAGAAGGAGGCCTCCTGATGGGGATTCTCGCCATAGCGCAGACTCTGCTTGCGTGAGAAAGTCATCGTAAGGCTCTCCGGCTCCTTCTCGCCGGCTTGCTCCGTGAGGTAGGCGGAGATATAGCTGTCGTAAGAGGCTGTGTGCCGGAAGACCTTGGCGGCCAGGCGACGGCGCGTCTCAAACGTAGTGTCGCCGTGCTCCTTGATTTCCGCCAGCACCGCATCGTAATCGCCGGCATCCACCACCACCGTGACGAACTTGTGGTTCTTGGCGGCACTGCGCAACATGGTGGGACCGCCGATGTCGATGTTCTCGATGGCATCCTCGTAGGTCACGCC
>JBGUMF010000007.1:0-6372 GCA_045116675.1 Bacteroidales bacterium | reverse complement strand
CGTCCGACAGCTTGGGTGCGGCATAGTATTTGTACTCGGCCTTGATGTTGTAACTCTTCAGGTCGATGAGCTGCTCCTTGCCGTTGTCGGGGATGTCGTAGGGCACAGCGATGTTGTAGTTCACATGAACCTCCTGCATATCCACTTCCACGTAGTCGTCCATCAGCAGCGGGGCGGTGGACCTTTCGCCGCGGACAGATGACACATAGCCGTCAGTAGAAGCAACACCTTCATAAGAAATATAGTTGCTGCGAGACATTGTCGGAGCCGAGAGTTTGGCATTTGGGCGGGGTGTGTAGAAATTGAGGTACCATGATTTGAATACGGGAGCCTCTTTCGTGCGGTTTGGGGTGGCGTTGGAGAGCGTCAGCTTGACGTTGTTCCAGTCGAGGCCGGTGACTTGCGCCACCCGGGCTTTGGCTTTCATCACCACGGGCTTGTCCATGGAGGCGATGTTGATGTCGTAACAAGGTGCCCATGAGGCAAGGTTGGTGAAATAGGTGATGGTGAATTCCGTGTTGATGGTTTGCGGCACGCTTACCGAGAGCCGGAGCACGCCCGTGCGTTGTTTGTCTTTTGTCATATCCTGATCCACTTGGCACTGCAATCGTCTTACTGTTTCTTTCAGTTTGGTCACCTTCTGGTTGTCCTGATTGATGCTGTGCTGCAGGGCACCCGCTTTCGATTTGTACAGCTCCATATTGGCGTTGATGTCGGCCACGGAAACCGTACCTTCCTTCTGCTGCATGTTGTTGAGGGTGCCGTCGGTGAGCATCTGGAGCAGGTGGGTATGGACATCCAGCTCGTCATTAGCCTCGTCCAACAGCCGTTTGTAAAGTTCCAGTGAGTCCTGCAGTTTCTTGATGCGGGCACTCTCCTCCTTTGGGGTGATGTAGTCCTTGGAGAACTCTGAGGCAGAGATGAGCACGCCGTTGGCGGTCACTTTCAGGCTGTTGACCTCGATGTCAGGACTTAATCCGTTGATGAGAACATCATAGCTGCCGCTTTTCAACGATGCGGCGGCGGTGTGTGTGAGTGCGGCACCTTGCAAATAAACGGTAGCCTTTTCGATTTTGGAAGCAAACTCCTTCTGGGCGTGCAAATTGGCGCAGACGGCCAGCAACACAAGGGTAAGGACGAAGACTTTTTTCATAGCGGAAATGATTTTGAAAAAAACGGAAAGTAGGTAGACTATGTGATAGATATAATGTTTAAAAACAAAAATTGACTATTTGTATAATGTTTGTGTCTTATAAAACTGATAATGCAGTTTATTCCTTATAACGTTTTTTCCAGCCAGTCTGTGATGATTTCCAATACTTCGGGCCTCATTGTCTCTTCAATTTCCCCATACTCGTTCGGACTGCCGGTAGTGCAGGGCTGTAGTAGATGATTGGCTCCTGGAATGCTGACGAAGCGGTGCTGTGGATTCTTTTTCAGATACTTGGCAAATAATGTATTGTTGGCTGTAACATCCACTTGCAGGTCCTTTTCGCCTCCGATGGCTAACACGGGGCATCGCATTTTTTTAATGTAGGGCTTGGGGTCGAATTGGACGAAGGTGAAGAACCAGGGGGAGACGAGCTGTTGGATGGCGGCGGCTTTGCGTTGCGGGGTGAACCCGTATCGTTTCTGCTCGTCAGGCGTGAGCCGCTCGGAGATTTGCGTCCAGGTGCGGTTGAGAATTCCGGCCGCCTCTTTTTCGTTTTTGGCCTTCTGCAATGCCTGGTACAGCCGGGCGGAGAGGACTACGGAGTTTTCTATTTCATCGGTTGTCAATGTGCTGTCGGCTTCGTTGATGGCGCGCAGCTGGTAGAGCAGCACGTCGGTGGGCCGCTGGGCCACGCCACCCAAGGTGACCACGAAATCTACACGCCGGTCGCGGGCGGCCACAATCTCGGCCACCATGCTGCCCTCGCTGTGACCCAATAATCCCGTGGGCAGGCTTTTCAGATCCTCGCGGCGGGCAAAAGAGTCCAGAATCATAGTCACGCCGTCGGCAAAGTCGAAGGTGGTGGACTTGGCAAAGACGGCTCGGGGGTAGTCGTCGTAGCGGAACACAGCGTACCCGTGGCGCGTGAGGCGGTCGGCGAGGAGGCGGAAGGGCTTGTGCCCCATGATGGACTCGTCGCGGTCCTGCCAGCCCGAGCCCGACAGCAGGATGATGACGGCTTTGGGCATGCCGGCGGGCAGTGTGAGCGTGCCGTTGATGAGGTCGTAGCGCCCGCCTTTCTCCTTGATGCTGATTTCCTCTTCAAGGTAAGGGTAGGGGGGCTGCGGGGTTTGCGGGCGACGTATGACCTTGCGCTCGTGGCCGCGCCCGAACGTCAGCGGCAGTTTGCCACTCTGCTGGAATGTGCCCGTAATATGCTGGCCGTCAGCGGATAATTTGCCACTGAAGGAGGCCCCGATGTCGGCCACCTTCCAAGTTAGGACGCTGTCGTGCCAATCCCGTTCCGTGGTGGCGATGTCCATGTAGTATTGGTCGGGACTGTCCATCACCACCGACAGCGAATCGCCGTGCCATTCCACCATCATGCCGATGGTGAGGGAGTCGGACTTTGAAATGTGCAGTACACCCTGCCAGTAGCCGGAGATGTCCTGCGCCGATGCCGGTAAGGCGCATATACAGAAAATGAGGAGGAACCCTTTTAATGCTGTTTTGTAATGTTTTATAAATAAGTGTTTTATGCTTTTGTACAATAGATTGTGCATGGATACGTTTTTTATGGTGCAAAGATATAAAAATAGAAGTGAGAGGAACGTGAATAATGAATAGTTAGGGTCAATATTAGAAAAAACCGTACTTTTGCAACTTCAAAATTTCGAATCTATGAACGACTGTATTTGCAGAATCTATAATGAATCCGTCAACGAATTGCCAGCGTATGCTTCTGAGCAGGCGGCGGGTGTGGACTTGCGTGCGAATCTGGCGGAGAGCATCCTGTTGCAACCCGGATGCCGCGTGCTTGTGCCCACGGGCTTGTATATGGAGCTGCCTCCCGACTGTGAGGCGCAGATCCGTCCGCGCAGCGGCTTGGCTTTCAAACACGGTATCACGGTGCTCAACTCGCCCGGCACCATTGACCCCGACTACCGCGGGGAAGTTAAGGTGCTGCTGGTGAACCTCTCGCAGGAACCTTTCGAGATCTGCCATGGGGAACGCATCGCCCAGATGGTGATCTCCCGCTTCTGCAAGGTCGTTTTCCAGCCGGTGGAATCCAAGGAGGCGCTCTCCGATACCGAGCGCGGTGCTGGTGGTTTCGGTCATAGTGGTCGTAAATAAGCTGTTAGAAAAATGATGAAAAGAATCTTCCTGCTGCTGATAGTCTCGTTACTGCTGTCGGGTGCTTACGCCCAGACGAAGAAGACGCGTAACACCGCCGCCATGGACCCGTCGTCAGTATTGGCCCGCAAAATCTCGGCCACCTATACCGACGGCCTCAAAGCCTATTACTCCGGACGTCCCAATGAGGCTATGAAGGTGTTTCAGGGTATCATCCTTGACAATCCCAACCACGATGCCTCCTATTATATGATGGGGAAAATATACGCCGACCAAAAATCGTACCATGATGCCGAACAGGCTCTTTTGCAGGCTGTTAAAACGGATAAGAAAAATATCTGGTATAAAATTGATCTGGCGGACATCTATATGCAGAAGGGCGAATATGCCGCTGCCGCCAAGTTGTGGGAGACCATCTGCAAGGAGAAGAATAATAACGAGTATTATCTTTATGCCCTATCGGAGTGCTATCTGAATATGCAGAAGCCGGAGAAGGTGATTGCCACCTACTCGAGAATGGAGGATATCATCGGGCACAATGACGAAATCACTCAGGCAAAGGTGCAGTTATGGCTTTATGTAAACAAGGTGAAAGAGGCGGTAGGCGAATACGACAAGCTGATAAAGCTGTTTCCGCATAATGTGGAATATTATGTGAAGGCTGGACGTATCTATCAGAGCAACAATATGATGCCACAAGCATTATCGTATTATGAGAAGGCTATGGCATTACGTGCCGACGATGCGGATGTGTGTGTGGCGATGGCAAACTACTGGGAACAGCAGGGCAACCGGCAGAAACAGTTCGAGTGTCTGCTGCCTTTCTTCCGCAACAGTTCGGCTGATATCGTGAAGAAGACGGCCCCGATGCATTCGTTTGTGAGTGAAGCAGTGAAGAGTAAGAAACAGGAGGACATCCGGCAGGCCGAGCAGTTGGCGGATGCTCTCATGCAGGCACACCCTGACATGGCACTGGGCTACGCCTACAAGGCCAGCCTCAATGTGGTGCAAAAAAAATACAGGGAATCCTTGCCCTACTTCGAGCAGGCTCTCTCGCGCGACAACACCGTGTTTGCCGTTTGGGATGATTACTGCTATGTTTTGAAGCAGATTGACGACTGGAGCCCTCTGTTAAAATACGAGCAGGATATTGTAAGCCTGTTTCCGAACAATGCCCGACTGTTGAGTGGGTTGGGGTTGGGTTTCTTGCAACAGAAAAAAATGGACAAGGCCTTGGAATATCTTAAAAAGGCCAACATTTATGCCTATGATCCGGAGCTGAAAGCCAGCATTCGGCAGGCTATGCAGGCAGCGGAAAGCGGCCGCTAGGTTCAATCGTGTCTATTCCGTATAATGACGGTCAAAAAGCGAATCGTTTGAGGTTATGCTGTTGTGCCTTCGATTTGCTGAAAATCACGTAAAAATCATATAGTTGCGTCTGTCTGTTAAACAGCTCAAGGAACATACAGAATAACAGATAAGAACAAAGCTTTCTCCTGGCGTTTGTATTATCGCTTTATGACAATGCGTCTTGTGGTCGTGGTGCCATCTCTGAATCGGATGCGAAGGATGTAAAGCCCTTCGGCATACTCGGATAGCGGAAGTGACAGGAAATCATTGTTGTTTGCAGGATAAACCTGCAACAGGGCACCGCGCACATCGTACAACGACGTTTCCATCAGATTCGGTCCTGTAATATTGATATGGGACGATGCAGGATTTGGATAGATATTCAAATATGGACTGTTAGGATTTTCAATGCCTGTGCCGTAAATGCTGAGTGTGAGTTGGCAGATACTGTCGCATCCGTGGATGGTATGTAGTGTGTCATAATAGATTCCGTTTTCGGTGATGACATATCCATGCCATTGATAGGGAAGCTGGGTGACGTAGATGCTGTCCTCTGCCATGGTGAAGGCCGATGGATGGATGGTGAGGTGTAGTGTTACGGTGCTATCGCAGCCGAGTACATTTGTCAGGGTATAGTGGACAGTAGTCAGTGAAGGAGTGCTTATGCCGAAGATGGTGTCAATTTGTCCGTTAATGTAATGATAGGGGAGTTCGTTGTCGCAAAGGATAAGGTATTCGTCTTGAGTCGTAGAGTAGTTGACGGTTAGTTTCAGCGTATCCACGCTGGCGCAGCCGTCGGCGTTGGTGTAGGCATGCGTGTAGGTGCCGGAGGAGGTATAGGTCTGCCCGTGCCATGTGAAGTTTTCGCATGCGGTCTCCGTCTCGACATTGTGCGTGCCGTAGTTGACGGTCAGCTTGAGGGTGTCCACGCTGGCGCAGCCGTCGGCGTTGGTGTAGGCGTGCGTGTAGGTGCCGGAGGAAGTATAGGTCTGCCCGTGCCACGTAAGGCTTTCGCAGGCAGTTTCCGTGACCACGTTGTGCGTGCCGTAGTTGACGGTCAGCTTGAGGGTGTCCACGCTGGCGCAGCCATCGGCGTTGGTGTAGGCGTGCGTGTAGGTTCCGCTTTGCGTGTACGTTTCACCGTGCCATGTGAAGCTTTCGCAGGCGGTCTCCGTCTCGACATTATGCGTGCCGTAGTTGACGGTCAGCTTGAGGGTATCGACACTGGCGCAGCCGTCGGCGTTGGTGTAGGCATGCGTGTAGTTGCCGGAGGAGGTGTAGGTCTGCCCGTGCCATGTGAACGCTTCGCAGGCGGTTTCCGTCTCGACATTGTGCGTTCTGTAGTTGACGATTAGCTTGAGGGTATCGACTCTGGCGCATCCGTCGGCGTTGGTGTAGGCGTGTGTGTAGGTGCCGCTTTGCGTGTACGTTTCACCGTGCCATGTGAAGTTTTCGCAGGCAGTCTCCGTGACCACGTTGTGCGTGCCGTAGTTGACGGTGAGCTTGAGGGTGTCCACACTGGCGCAGCCGTCGGCGTTGGTGTAGGCGTGCGTGTAGGTTCCGCTTTGCGTATACGTTTCACCGTGCCATGTGAAGTTTTCGCAGGCGGTTTCCGTTTCGACATTATGCGTGCCGTAGTTGACGGTGAGCTTCAGCGTATCGACGCTGGCGCAGCCGTCGATGTTGGTGTAGGCGTGCGTGTAGGTGCCGGAGGAGGTGTAGGTCTGCCCGTGCCA
>JBGUMF010000006.1:0-10208 GCA_045116675.1 Bacteroidales bacterium | reverse complement strand
CCGGAATTGTCCACACAGGAGGTCATCGTCCATGCCACAATCAGGGTGGCCAACAGAATTTTGATTTTTTTCATCATTTCCTAAAATTAGTGCGCAAAGATAGTTATTTTTGCGGTATGAAAAACGGACAAATCCAATTTATTGCTAACGCTTCATCTACCAATAAGTTACTATCTGATATGATGAAATCGGAGCGTGCCTCCGGCAGCGAGTTGGCGCATCTTTTCGCGCTTTGCACCGACTATCAGTCAGCGGGGCGCGGCATGGGGACCAACACCTGGTTCAGCGAACGCGGGAAAAATCTGCTGGCCAGCATTTTCTTCCATACCGACATACCCGCCACCCGACAGTTCCTGTTCAACGAATATTTCGCCCTTTGTGTCCGAAAAACCTTAACGCAGTATCTTCCGGATGTCCAGATAAAATGGCCCAACGACATCTATGTAAACGGGAAGAAAATTGCCGGCATCCTCATCGAACATACCGTGGTGGGCGACCGGCTGAACGGCACCATCGCCGGCATCGGCCTCAACGTCAACCAGGAGCATTTTCCCGACGACATCCCCCACCCCACCTCTCTGCTTCTGGAAACAAACAGATCTTTTGAGGTACATTCTGTCATGGAACTATTGCACAAAACACTCTCCGACCATTGGGAATATCTTTCCTTGGATAATGCCCAACACTTGCACGACCGATACATGGATCATCTGTACCTGAAAGGCGTTTTTTCATTATATCGAATGGATAAAAAGGAGATTACAGCCATGATTGAAGACGTGGACACCTATGGCCGGCTCCAATTGCGCGACCATGACGGCCGACTCTACACGTGCGGGTTTAAGGAGGTGGAGTTTTGTTCGTAAAACTGCAATTAACAATTAACAATTAACAATTAATAATTAATAGTTATTGGTTCATAGTCATAGTTCAAAGTTCAACAACAATTCACAGTGACACGTCAGGAGTTTTATCGGTGTTTGAAGGGGCATTTCGGTTATGAGCCGACGCCATCCCAGGAGGAGGCGATCGGGCGGCTGGCCGATTTCATCTACGAGAAGGGCGACCGCTTTCTGTTCCTCCTGCGCGGGTATGCGGGCACGGGCAAGACCACCCTGGTGAGCGCGCTGGTGAACGCCTTGGAGGATGTGCGGGTGCGCACCGTGCTGCTGGCCCCCACGGGCCGGGCCGCCAAGGTCCTCTCGCAATATGCCGGCAAGAAAGCCTTCACCATCCACAAATGGATCTACCGCGTGGCCACCCGGCAGGGACTGCGCCGTTTTGTGCGCAAAGAGAACATCTTCAGCCACACGCTCTTCATCGTGGACGAGGCCTCCATGATCTCCGCCGAGGGCGGCATGGGCGAGATCCCCGGTCTCAGCAGCCTGCTGGAAGATCTGATGGACTACGTCTTTTCCGGCGAACACAACCGGATGCTCTTCATCGGCGACGACGCACAGCTGCCGCCGGTACACTCCGACGAGAGCCCGGCCCTGAACGAGGATTTCCTGCGCTCGGCATTTCCCGTCACCATCCGTGAGGGCAGCCTCACCGATGTGGTACGGCAGGCCGAGGACTCCGGCATCTTGTTCAACGCCACCCTGTTGCGCGACAAAATCAACAGCAACGACCCCTCCTTCCCGTTGTTCAGCGGGCGCCCCTTCCCCGACTTCACGCGCGTGCGCGGCGGCGAACTGGAGGAGTTGTTCAACAACCTATACGACCGCAACGACTGCGACGAGATCGTCACGGTGACGCGCTCCAACAAGCGGGCCTACCTCTTCAACAACGAAATCCGCAGCCGCGTGCTCTACCGCGAGAACCGCATCGCCACCGGCGACTACCTGATGGCGGTGAAAAACAACTACTACTGGATTGAAGAGGGCTCCGAGGTGGGCTTCCTGGCCAACGGCGACATCATGGAGGTGATGGCCATCCACAAACAGCAGGAACTCTACGGGTTCAGCTTCGCCGACGTGACCGTCCGCCTGTGCGACTACCCCAACTATCCCGACATTGACATCAAAATCATCCTCGAAAGCCTGGAGTATGATGGTCCCTCCCTCTCCCCAGAGGATTATCGGAAACTATATCTCGCTGTGTCCGAGGACTATGAGGATATTGCCGACCGGCGCGAGCGGGCCAAGCGTATCAAGAACGACCCCTATCTTAACGCCGTGCAGGTGAAATTCTCGTACGCACTCACGTGCCACAAGACGCAGGGCGGCCAATGGAAACATGTGCTGGTGGACCAGGGCTATCTGACCGAAGACGGCCTGGACCGCGAATTTCTGCGTTGGCTTTATACGGCCGTCACCCGTGGCACCGAGAATGTCTATCTGATCAATTTCAACGATGAAGTGTTTTCACCATAACCACGCTCAAGTTTTTTTTGTATCTTTGCCACCCATTTTAAAAAGAATCAAACGAATTAAAAACATAACAAGATGAGTAAACTTATTTCTATTGAAGAAGCTGTATCCCATGTAAAAGACGGGATGACCATTATGTTCGGCGGCTTTTTAGGAGCCGGAACTGCCGTGAAATTAGTTGAAGCCATTGCCAAGAAAGGCGTGAAGGACCTCACCCTCATCGGCAACGACACCGCCTATCCCAACAAGGCCATCGGCATGCTGATTTCCAACCATCAGGTCAAGAAACTCATTGCCTCCCATATCGGGACCAATGCGGACACCATCCAGCAGTTCAACGACAAGGAGCTTGAAATAGAGTTCGCTCCGCAGGGCACCTTGGCCGAGCGTATCCGCTGCGGCGGCGCCGGTCTGGGCGGCGTGCTCACCCGCACCGGCCTCGGCACGGTGGTGGAACAAGGCAAGCGCAAAATAGAAATCGACGGCAAGGAGTACCTGCTGGAGATGCCTCTCCATGCGGATATCGCCCTCATCGGAGCCAGCGTGTGCGACACCGTGGGCAACTGCATCTACAAGGGCACCACGCAGAACTTCAACCCCATGATGGCCACCGCCGCCGACCTTGTGATCGTGGAGACCAAGGAGCTGGTGGAAGTGGGAACCATCCCGATGGAGCAAGTTCATACGCCGGGCATTTACGTTGACTACATCGTCCAATAAGCCCTTGAAACACATCCGCCTCTTACTGCTGGTTTTTGCCTTATTGGGATCCGCCACAGCCCAGACGGGCAAACCGGTCCGCCTGGAATTCCCCGCAGAACGGTATTCCACCGAATTGCAGAGGGTTCTGTGCGACACGCTGGGCGTATGTGTGCTCTACCCTTCCGTGGTCAACGACTCATCCTACTGCCATATCCTGCAATATGACGCAAATATGGTAAAAACGAACGAAAGCCGTTTCCCGCTGGCTAACCGTCTGTGGGTGACGGCTTCCGATTTTTCACGCGACCGCCTTTTCATCCTCTGCCAGAAAACGAACAAGAAAAAGAAAGAGTCGGAAGGCCTGCTGGTGACCTACGACCTGGCCTCCCATGCCCTGGAGCAGCACCCCGTCCGTAACCTGCCATCCTCCGACATATCCCACTTCACAGTGCGCGGCGGCAACATCCTGTTCACCGCCCCCGTGAACAGCAACCAAACGAATATCTTTTTCCTGCCGAAAGGGGAAACGTCGGTACAGGCTCTCCGACTGCCCAACGCGCCGGACTACACCATCGACGACTTTGTGGCGGAAGACGACGGTTCCGGCGCGACCGTATGTGTGAACACCTCCTCCAACAGCAAGAATAACGTGCTGTGGCTGTGCGAGACAGACATGGCCGGACTGCCCCTTCGCGTGGTGGACTTCCCCGACACGGGTGAAACCCGCTACCAGAACGCCCGCATCGTCCGCATGGGAGACGGTTCCCTGCTGATTGCCGGCACCTACCAGCTCCGCAAGACCTCCGGCAACACGGCCACCGGCATCTACTCGATACGCTACGACGCACACCAGTTTGGCACACCACAGGAATATCCCTTCAAGCAGTCGCTGACCGCCGGGCGCAACAACTCCGACATACTTTTCCTGGCGGGACATATCTACCCAAACGATTCAATTTGTGCCTTCGTGACGGAATCCTTCTACCCCGAATACCGCTACACCACCACCTACTCGTATGGCGTACCCACCACCGAGCCCGTATTCATGGGATATCGCTTCATTGACGCGGAAGTTCACGTCTTCGACACGTCCGGCTCGCGGATATGGAACTACTCCATGCCGTTCGACAACCTGATGGTCACCAACCTGACCACCCATCTGCGCGTCTCGTTCCTGCCGTCCTACATTATATATTATTATACCCTGAACCAGACCCTGACCACCATGCTGACCGATTTCCAGTTCAACCTGCTGGATCCCATACGCACTTCGGAGCTGTTCCCTTCCACCACCTCCAAGGGACCCATCTCCTACAACATCGCCTTGAATCCATGGTACGGAAACAATTTCATCCTATCGGGATACCGTTTCCGGCAAGGCAATGCGAAAAGCAAAATGCCCGTCTATTTCTTGAACAAGCTGCGGTATGAGTAGTATATGTTGATTTTCAGTGTATTAAAAAAATTCTCACTGACTACTATTCGCTGACTACTAATTACTGGTATTGTTGTCGCGAGGCAGCGGGTGGAACGTCCATTACGCGCACACCGGTTCCGGACAGAGTCTGGCACAATGGTCGATGATAGCATTGGCATACTCGAACCCGACATCGCAAGTCTTTTTCCCTTTTGTACCATCATAGCCCATAGAGAGGTGCATGATATCATATCCGTTATTCATGAACTGCAACAGTTTGCGGTCTCGTTTTGAGGCAGCCTCTTTGTATTTCTCGATTGACGGTCGGCCCTTACCCTTGCGCACATGCAACACTGCGTCAAGAGCAAGCAGACATCCTTTCCATAGTGTGTCGCCAGCCATCTTAATGTACTTGCTGTCCATATAGGACTGCGTTTCGGGATCATACTGCGCTTTCTTGATGACCTCCTCCGCATTGGCCACATACCTGCGGGCCTCTTCTATCGGATCGTTCTTTTCCATAGGTTCTGTTTTTTATAATGGCTTGTTGTTTCTGTTCCGCCCGCAAAGATAAAACATAAAAATTATTTCACCAATAGCAAATGAAAATTTTTCAATACTGATAATAAATAAGTTACAAAATGCAGATTTAAAATTAAGAATCATTTGTTAATTTTGAATTTTTATTTCGCAAAAAAACAACTGTATTTCAGAAAATACTACATTTCCCCCTGCAACTCCAAGATACAGCTCACCACTTTAGCTTATCCCTCTTTCTCCCGATGGACAGTGTGGCGGAATTTGAGCATGGCCAAGTTCAGCTCAAGCGTGGTGTCGCTGCTCTGCTTCGGCAACACGTCCGACATCAGGTCCTCCACCAGTTGGCCGCTGCGGTGAAGCAGCTTCCTCTGCATGTCTTTATCGTCCTGTTGTTGGGGAATTTCCACAATCACCCGCGACAACTCCTTCAACTTGGCGTATGCCTCCACAATGGCGATGGTGATCTGCACCGCCCGCGGACTCTTTAAAATGGTCGCTAACATGTAAAGGCCTTTTTCGGTGAAAGCTTTGGGTAATACGGCAGAGTGCTTTTGTCTTTCGAACCGATGGAAATTTTCCACCAGTTCATTTTTCTCGTTTTCAGATAAATCCATAATATAGCCTTCTGGGAATTTTTCCGGATTATTTTTCACCGATTTATTAATATCTCGTGTTTCCACGCCGTACAGTTCGGCCACATCACAGTCCAGGATGACCTGCTGGTTTCGTAGGGTGATGATTTTCTCGAAGATTCTGCCGCAAAACGCGTATCGTTTTCCGTACGGCATTCCGCTAACGCGCCAACGATTGGTTTTCCCCGCAGGCCTCCAGCCTGCGCTGTTCTGCGGATGCGTCGCCTGTGCTACCAACCCATGCACCCCGCTGGGGTACGATTCGTGGGTAAGCGAAAAGAGAATGGGGGTTGAAAATTCTGCCCTAAGATGGCAGGTTTGCGCGAACGGAAGCAGGCCGGAGGCCTGCGGGGGTTGGTAGCACGGATGGTTCCCGATCACATTTTACGCACGCCGTAGGTGTGCGGGGATGGCATCACTCCACAACCACGTTCCATTTCGTGTGAAAAATGCTTGCGTCTCTATCTGCTCCTCACACACCGAACACACTTGTCATCATCCTTTTTGTCATCATATCCGACTTCATTCTCTGAAAAATCATAAAACCAGGCAGACTTTTTGCTTTTATCCTCACTACTCCAATATTTCAGACACCTGTCATAACCATTCAAATTGCCGATAACATCACGAAACACCGACATGGTTCGAAGCTCTTCCAGTGTAGGCAGACGCCATCCGAGACCCTTTGATTTACAAATTGATTCTGCACCTTCCCATGTATAAAAACCATTCTCGTCATTAGACGAAACCATAAAATCACGACTGGGTATCGAGATTGACGAACCCGAATTTTTAGGAGTTGCAACAGATGGACTTATTGGCTGTCGTTCCACACCGGCATTGAAGTCCTGTTGTGCTAACCCAAACAGATCCCTACACACTCTATCAGATTTGGTTGTGTAATCGGAAACATTTTCCTGAAAACTGGTACTCTTCACTTTCACCAATCGGCCTGTTTCGGTTTCATATAAATTCAATTTAATAGTTCCATACCCGTTACTGGCAACCACATTAGAAATCAGAATATACGAAGCACCCGTCAGTTCTCCCAACTTAACGACTGACTCCGAACTCACCCCTCCACTTTGCTGCACAATCATCTCATTTTGAATATAAGAAAGGTATTCTTCCCTTGCAACAGCCTGATAATTGGAATTAAGAGCGTATTCTTCTAACTTTCCCTGTAAAATAGTCTTAAAGAGCTCATTGAAAGATCCTTTTTCAAGTCCTTTCACATCTGGAGATGCAATATAGACAGACTTACTATTATGTTGATTTTGAGCAACACAAGCATAAGTATATGGCAAGATTAACAAAACAAAAAAAAGACATTTAACGAATTTCGATCCTGATTTTTTCATAATTATCTGATATTAAAAAATTTCATTTCCCCAGAATCCACGGCTCCAACACTTTCCAAACCTCGTTTGCAGCCACTTTCAGTGCATTGCGGCCTGCACTTTCGTAAGAAGCTCCATCGCCGTTGTTTTTTACTGAGACACCGTCACTATAAACTATTTTCTTTTTATTCTTGTTATAAACTTCCACCTCCACATCGGCGAGAGAGTATTTGAATGGACTGTTGTTGAAGGTGTTTCCATCGTGCTGGCGAGTGGAGGCACTGACCGTAATGACATAGTCTGCTTCCTCCTGATTATCAGAGAGGCTGCACAGGTTTTTAGTGAGTTCACGTTTCAATTCCGGACCCAAAATGCGCACCGTCTGTCCATAATTGGTCTCGGTGCATTGGAGATAGACGTAGATACTCTGCTCCAGGTCGATGAGCGCTTGAAGGAGCCTGTTCTTGTCTTGGGCATACCGTGACAGTTGCATTCCCGTGGTATCCCCCGGCACGACGGCGGTGAGGAGGTCTTGGGCGAACTCGGCCTTGGAGAGCGGCGACAGCGCATCCTCGCACACTTTCCTCGCATGGGCTTTCTGCCCTGACTCGAAGAGACTGGAGGAAAGTGCGATAGCCTCCTCCACTTGCTGGAGCTGGTAGCCGATTTGTGCGCGGTAGTAGGTCACCAACTCACTCTTCTTCACGTAGGCAAAAGCGTAGCCCCATTGCCGTTGCCCATCGTAATAACTTTCGGTGTGAACACCTGCAATATCGGCCTGCACTGTCTGCCGGGTGAAATCCTGATAGACAGATGTGAACCGCAAATCATGTCCGAATGTCTCCTGCCGGTCCGTTTTCTCCACCACAGACTCGATGAGGGTGCGGATGTTCCCTGCCACACCGCGTCTGGCATCCGATTTGAGCCGGTCTAATAGTGTGGAGACGCTCTCTCCGACACGCAAGTTTCCCTCGGTGAACTCGGAAAAATAGACATCCGTCGGATAACTTGCCTCGCGTACCTGCGGATGGAGCCACACGGGCGGCGTTTGCGCTGGGAGCGGCAGTGGCACACACCCAATCAACAGCAACAGGAGGATTCTGATTATTTGTTTCATTCTTGTATTATTTACGTTTTCAGGATTATGAAGTTAACTGCGTCTCGCAGTTGGTGACGTTCACTTGCGGGGACGCATATGCCTCCATATAGTCCCATCATTTCTCAAAACCGAAGCGTCAGCCCCGCCCCGAAGGTATTGTTGCTGCCGTAATAGGGATAGAACTGCAGAGTGGCTGCTCGCTGGTCACCGTTGAGATAGTATTGGTAGCTTTTCTTGAGATGTGTATTCATTGTACATAGTAGTGCGATGCCTGATATTGCGACGACTGTACCAGGAATAGCCATAGCCAACCAAGACAAAGCTTCGTCCCACGCAAGCCAAATCCATCCTGAAATCGCTAAGCCAACTCCTACCCCTGAAAGAACTAATCCTGAAATTAATTCACCAATGTACCTCCTATACTCTTTATATGCCATGCTGTTCACCTCCAAGAATCCCCCTTTCTCGCTTTTCAGATGCATAATATATGTATTGTAATCAGAACGCATTTTTCCGACCGTGTTTGAATACGTTGACGTGGGTGTATTATTCGATTGGGTTTTAGTTGTCTGTTGAACATCTTTTGCTATCATGCGGTTCAAAGCACTTTCCAATGCCTTCGTCAACACGGGAATTGAGGTGTAGTCCGTGACTTCCGCATCGCCAGATTCGTATGAAGTTTTGGTAGCCACATCCACGATACGGGTGGCGATATAAAGATACTTGTCGATAATGGTAACACTCACCACACAAATCTTCTGCGCTCCATAACCTGCACCAATCTCCGCAATCTGGCCGTCTGCCACATCCCCAGACTGTTGCGTGGACTGTTCTTTTTGAATCTGCTGTAGAAACTCATTGGAACGCTCTATCAAGCGATAGTTGCCCTCGCCCGTGAGCTTGGTAATGGTTTTGTTCTGCACCACGGTTTGTATTGACGTGGATAAAGGCTGGTCGTTCTGCAACCCCACAGCATATACGGCAAGGTTGTAGCGTTCGTTGTTTCCTGTGTTTTGAGCAAAGGAAACACATATCAATCCCAGCATGAGGGATAACACGAAAAACATATTCTTTTTCATTATTGTTTGCTTTTTGATGATTTCAACATTTCATTCTTCATTATACATTCTACATTCCTCAGAATCCCAACAACTCATCCAACTCTCTTGACAATTCGTTTCCTCTCTTCTCCAATTCTTCTCGGACAGCCTTCTTGGCGGCTTCAGCGGCCATCTCGCCATTGTAGTAGACATGCACCAACACCTCGTAGTTCTTGTTCTTCAGCTCTCGGTAGCACTCCACCACAGTGATGACCCGCCCAATAGACTGGGAAATGACCTGCTTGGAAACCTGCACTGCGTTGGAAACCACTACGGCATCCTCTTTCCCCAGTTCCTGGTTGGCTAACCGTTCCTCAATTATGGCCGCCACCTCCGTTTGGATATTGCCGGCGAGTTCCACCTTGGCATCCGCCATGGCCTGCATCTTAGCCGCATCGTAGCTGCTGCTGATGGCCTTTCCTGTGCCTCTAATGTATTTGGGCATGCTGTTGTTCATGTCCAACTCGTACTGCATCGTGAAGGACTTCTCTAACTGTTTTTCCAACGGAAGTGTGCCTACGGTCACTTTCCACCCTTCTTTAGCATACCTCTTGGCCATCTTTTTGACATCTTTCGATACTTTTTCGTCTCGTTCTTGCTTCACCAATTTCTGAACAGCCTTGCGCTCTTTAATAAAGGCTTTGTAATCGTCTGCATTCTGTGCGGAGGCTGCGCCGAGTACTAACAGACTCATGAGAAAAATCGTAAATCTTTTCATTTTTCTTTTTTATGCCGTCTCGTTGATTCCCTACACGAAACCGTTTTGATTTTTTTCGAAAGCACACATAAAAAAGCGCGGGAATCTGATTCATCGCTCACCCCGCACCTTAGGCTCTCGCATCGCCTACCATCCGAGGATAAGCAATGCCGAAGCCCACGCTGTTATGTATATCTGAACGGATAATAAGAAACCCGTTTGGCCGGACACGCGCCAAGCGCACCTGCGCCGGAATATACAAACCATGGACATTGAACACTGCCTTACCGTGCGGATGGTTTCTGAATT
>JBGUMF010000005.1:0-21743 GCA_045116675.1 Bacteroidales bacterium | reverse complement strand
CAAACCAGTTTTTTAGGTGTTTTCCCCATGATCGGGAACGCAGCCTCGTAATAATCCTCACTTTTGGTTTTCTTATTGTATTTTTCGCCGAGAAACACCACATCATTTCCCCGCAGATACGCGATTCTGAACTCATAATCCTCATCAATCTCATGCTCCACCGCTATGACATTCTTTTGCTTGTCATACACGGTAACGACCATATCGTCATAAGAACCGAGCCATCCCATTTTCAAGCAACCTAAGTAAAGATAATGTTCATCCTCGCCCAGCACAGTAAGGCGGGAACCGTCCTCAATTTCCGTTTCCGGTCCGTTCGGCACAAGCGTCTGCGCACGGCTGCCAAACATTATAAACAGGCACAGAAAAGCCAAAAACAATGTGTTCTTTTTCATAATTTTTCGTTTTTTCGACAGCAAAAATACTACAATTTCCCCAATCATTTTATCCTTCAAAGCAAAAATATGACGTTTCAACAAAAAAACAACAGCCTCATGGAGATGGGTAAAATATTTGATAATCAATGGTTTACAATCACCGAAAAATTAATACTCCAAGAGGGAGTTTTGGGGTATTAAACAACCTTTAGGGGAATAACAGCCAGAATAAAATGACTATCTTTGCCATTGTTAAAAGCATTGTTATGAAACATCCAAAGACAATTATCGCCATTTTGCTGAACATCCTGTTTTGTGCCACATTGCTATGGTTTTTTACGCGTAACGCATTCCTTCGTCCTTATCTGGGTAGCATGTCCAAGGAATTTTTCTCCGGATTGCTGTTGCTGGCCACCTTGTATGCCAACTATTATATTCTCTACCCGAAACTGTATCGGAGCCATACTTCTCTATACTGGATTTCTGTTGTTATCGCTTGTTTGGTGGCAGGATGCATTGAGCTGGCCCTTGGATATTCTTTAATTTCAAAAAGCAGCTCAATGGTAATTAATGAAGTAGGAGCATTTAATGTTTTCTCTAAATTCCTGTTTTTAATCTTTGGCCGTAACTTCGCTTTCAATCTCTTCTCGTATATGCTGAGAGAGAGGAAACAGTTGCAACAGTCTTTGGATGAAGAGGTTAAGATCGTCTATCAATATGCCCGGATGCTTGATGTTTGCGATAACAAGAACAACTGCCAGCACATACCCGTTGACAATATACTTTATTGTAAGAAAAACGGGAATGAAACTGAAATACACACTGTTGACGGCATTAAATACACACGCTATTGCACCCTAAAATACTTGGAGCAGCATCTCGGAAACAAAGAATTCATCCGTATTTCCTCCTCCGTTATCGTTCCTTTCCAGCACATCGCCTCGTGCGACGGAAAAACTGTGACCATGAAGTCCATGCCTTCCACGGGAACACCCATCATTTTCAAATTGGACACTAAAAAAGCCCTTCAGATTGCTGCCGCCATTAATGAGTATCTGCGTGGGGATATTGAAGAGAAAGAGAGCGTGCAGCTGGAAAGCGGAGAAGAAAAGGGCAAAAAAGGACCGTCCATTCCACCGAAAGAGAAGCTTGATGCTGTGCTCCACTACATCAAAGATCATCCCGGCTGCCGCTCCACGGAAATCATTTCCCACACCTCCTTTTCGCAGACCACCATGGATCGCTGCCTCTTCGAACTCAAGAAGGAAGGGCTTATCGAATACACCGGCAGCAAGAAGAGCGGCGGATATTATCCGATTACTTAATTCATAATACATAATGCATAATTGGGGGGCTGGAAGGGGTTTCCCTTTTTTTGTTCACGGAGATTAAAAATCATACCATAAATCGTCCTCTTCCTGATATTCGGGTTCCTGCACAATAGTATCGGTTCCCATAATGGTAATGAATCTGCAACCCGTGGTTGTATGTTCAAAAATATACTTAACCATGGTTGTATCTTCCGATTTCTCCACATCTTTCTGGTGGGCGAGCACCGCCTCGGGCAATATTGGCCTGGTTTGCTTACATGCACTGGCCAGGGAAAACAGAAGTGCCAACACGAACAAGAAGGAGGTGATTCTTTTCATTGATGGATTCATTAGTATTTGCAAAAGTAAGTTTTTTTTTAAAACATTCGAAAATCTGCGCAGATTACGAGGATAAAAGGTCTGCGAAATTAGCAGTTGATTTCAAATCGGAAGAATAATTTCTGCGGAAACTATCTCATTCCCGCAACCGTCTTGTAGAACTTGCTTTCACGCATCTTTTTTATGACATCTTCTTTTGTGTTTTCTTCCCAAGGCTTATACGGATACCGGATCTCCACGCCTAACCATTGGATGCAATAGCGTTCGTAGTCGCCGTAATCAGAGGTGAAGGTCTTCAGATAGACACCATCGATGGCTTTATCCAACTGCTTGAGCAATTTCGGTTTACCTTTCAGCAATTTCTTCAGTTTAGCGATAATCTTTGAATTGTCCGCCAATCCGGTTTCAAACACCTGCGGAAGGAGCTTTTCGATGGCTTTGTCGGGCTGTCCGAGCTTCTGGTAGATGTCGGCATAGCGCAGGGCAGTCCGGATATAATACTCAGCGTATGCATTACCGCAGGTACTTATGTACTTATAAACAGTGTCGGAAAGTGCCAAATAGCGCAGTGCGGAATCGTATTGCCCCAGCTCATAATAGCAATCGCTGATCTGGGTCGCCGCTCTGTGACGAAAGTTAGTGTACGGATCAGCCATGATGCCACCGCCCAACGGCTCAAGCTCGTTATGCCCGCCGTTAAGCAGCTTGGTGTAGGCATCCACCGACTCCTGATACTTTCTCTGTAAGAAATAGACATAACCCACATTATGCAACGCTCTCGGATAGAGCTCGTTGCGAGGATGATTCTCCACAATGTAGAGATATCCTTCCAACGCCTTGTCCATATCGCCTTCGTTAAAATATCGGGTAGCTTCCTGGAAATAGTCGGAAGGCATTTTCTGTCCGAAAGCGACAACACCGAACGACATCAGCAACAACAATAACAGTCTGGTTTTCATAATGTTATAACAAATTGATAAACAGCATTGTTTTTCATCCCGTAAAATATCACTTGACGGCCGTCGAAATAGCTTTTTTCAGAAAAGATTCTATCCACATTATACAATTCACCGCAAATCCTGCCATTGACAACTACCTGATATTCCTTTTCACCCGTGTTGAGGATTGCAAAATAACCATCATCGTTGAAAAGCCCGTCCACGACACCACCTGGCTTCGGATCATCTCCGTATTGCTTAAACAGGGGCAACAAAGCTTCGGAAAATTGACCGTCATAAACAAAATAGCCCTTGTCCCCATAATTCATACAGAAGAGCGAATGACCATACGAGGATTTTCTATACCCCCACAGCTTTGGCAGCACCTCATCCCAAGGATATATTGTGAACTTCTCGGACTTACTTATCGGATTGAACAACAACTCTTCGTCTTTATATACATAAACAGAATCATCCGTCTTGAAATAGTGTACCGAACTGCCTTGTGGCGAAATATAGAGCGGCATCGCCCGGACACCGTATTTCGAGAGCGGCTGTTCTATTTTAACATTATCCACCACCTTGTACAGATAGTAATCTTTCAGCCCGTAATAAGCAAAATGACCATTTGTATCGATAGAAGGATTGAGCAGTTCATCAAAATCGACCAAATAATCAGTTCCATTCACATTCAGATAATGATGACTGTCTTTTTCAAAAGTATAGAATGCATTTTTACTGTCAAGCAGAGTAATGTTTCGGAAGGTTTCTATTCCTTTGCGTAGTCGTCCGTTCAGCACAAGATAGTCCGGCCCGCAATCGTCGCCATTGAAATAGTAGGCTCCGTTTTCCGTCAGCGCATATTTCCAAGTGGTTCTGACATAGTCAAATACAGTATCTTTGGTGTGAATGAAAAACATATAGTCGTACTTTCCAACCGGATTCTCAGGCTTTACGATTTTAGCGTAAAGATAATCGCCTTTGTCATTGATGGCCAATGCGTTAAAATGGAGGTCAGAAGTATCTATGGGTTGGCCGTTCACATATAGCACGAAACGGCTGTTCTGTTCGAGATAATAAATCGTGTTGCCGTTATCGCTGAAATCCACCCACTCTTCGTCTTCCAGCTTGAACTTTTTGATGGTTTCGAGGGGAGAAGAATAGACCAAGCGGCCATCGAGATAGAAGAAGGCGGTATCGTTACGGACCGATGTGATGGCGAAATGCTGACGGGTGCCTCCCGAACGATACCCTTGCACCGTTCCAGCGATTGGACCGTAGATATTCGTTCCATCTTCATTCATCACATAGAGAGGATCCGCGTTTGGGGAATCGCATAAGCGCAAAAAACGGCTGCTCCCATGCTTGGAATAGCCGCCTCCGGCATAGCAGAGTCCTTCTATCGGTGCTTTGCTCGCGACCGCCGTTCTATTGCCGTCTTTTTTCACACAGAAGCAGTAATTTCTATCACGGTCAAACGAAAATGAATTACCATATGGTTCAATTTCATACAACCCCAACGTGTCCGCCCACAACAGTCTTTCCGTAAGGGTTTGACCCTGCAGGGCAACTGCCGCAAGCGCAAAAAAGAGCAAAAGAAACTTTTTCATAACACGTGGTTTATTTAACAACGATGCTGCGAAAATACAAAATTATCTGCACGTATCATTCTACGAAGTCAAAGATACATGCAAATACGCGAAGATATGCGGAGATAAACCACGCGAGATAGGTATAGTAACCATACCACATTTTTTGTAATTTTGCATTTTCAAAAACCCTGAACCCTGAACCCTGAACCCTGAACCCTGAACCTATGACCCAATATGACTCTCTCCCCTCCCCTTGTTACATCCTCTCGGAGGAAGCATTATTAGCGAACCTGCAGTTGCTGAATCTGGTAGAGCAAGAGGCCAACGTCTCCATCATCTGCGCGCTGAAGGGGATGTCGTTCTGGCGCTCCTTCCCGCTCATCAAGCAGTACTTGGCTGGCGCCACCGCGTCATCGCTCCACGAGGCACGGCTCATCTCCGAGGAGATGTGCTGCGATGCACACACCTACGCGCCCGTCTATCTGGAAAATGAGTTCCCCCAACTGCTCATCTACAGCAGCCACCTGACATTCAATTCATTAAGCCAGTGGGACAAATACAAGGAGGTGGCTCTCGGCAGTCCCAAGAAGGTCAGTTTCGGGTTGCGCGTGAACCCGGAGTATTCCGAGATTGAGACCGACCTTTACAATCCTGCGCTGCCGGGCTCGCGACTGGGCATTTTGGCGGAAGACCTGCCGGAAACCCTGCCCGAGGGCATCGAGGGACTGCACTTTCACGTGCTTTGCGAGAACGACAGCTACGCGCTGGAGCACTGCTTGGAGGCTTTTGAGCAGCGCTTCGCCAGCCATATCCGCCAGTGCAAGTGGGTGAACTTCGGCGGCGGGCACCACATCACCCGCGCCGACTACAACATCCCGCACCTCATCCAGTTGCTGAAGGATTTCCGCAGCCGCTACCCCAACCTCGAGGAGGTCATCCTGGAGCCGGGCGAGGCCGTGGGCTGGCAAACCGGCGTGCTCACCTCCACGGTGGAGGACATCGTGGTGAACAAGGGCATCAAGATCGCGATGCTCAACGTCTCCTTCGCCTGCCACATGCCCGACTGTCTGGAGATGCCCTACAAGCCGACCGTGCTCGGGGCGCACGAGCCCGCCGAAGGCGACAAGTTCGTCTATCGTTTGGGCGGATGTTCCTGCCTGGCAGGTGATTACATCGGCATGGGCGACTTTGCCTTCGACGAGCCGTTGGAAGTCGGCGACCGCATCGTGTTCGACGATATGATACACTATACCATGGTGAAAACCACCTTCTTCAACGGCGTGGCGCACCCCTCCATCGGGATGATTCACCTGGACGGCGAGTTTGAACTGCTGGCGGAGCCGGGCGACTATGCCTCTTATAAAGCCAAATTAGGATAACACACGATGGCTTACACACTTAAAATACGGGAAAACGATTCGCGGCAGGAGATTTTCGACCCGGTGCGGAGAAAATGGGTAGCCCTGACTCCCGAAGAGCGGGTGCGACAGATTTTCATCCTCTATTTACTGAACGTTAAGGGGTTTCCGCTTTCGCATCTTTCAGTGGAACATGCTGTTACGGTCAACGGGATGACCCAGCGCTACGACCTGGTGGTGTTCGGCGATGACCTGAAACCCTATCTGGTGGTGGAGTGCAAGGCCCCGCAGGTGAAACTCACCCAGTCGGTGGTGGAGCAGGCGGGACGCTACAACAGCACGCTGCGCGCACCCCTGTTATGCATCACCAACGGCTTGGAGCACAAAGCATTCCAAATCGACTTCGACAACGGGAAAATAGAGCCCGCCGCCATATAGGGTGAGCCGTTGGGCCAACCGATTTTTTTACATATTGACGAAAAGCATTTTAACACACCTAAAGATACAGCATATTGTTCAAAGTTTTTCTTGTTTGAATTTGAACTGAGGAATCCCACAAACACAAATTGAAATTTAAATAAAACAACCAAATAGATTTTAAAATGAAAAAAAAAGCAGGTGTTTTTATTCTTTTATTGGGTTTGGCTTTAAGCTTTAGTGCAAAAGCCGGTTTTTACGCCCCCTGTAGTACGGGGCAAGTACTTTATTATGAGATTCTTTCTCCTCAAGAGGTTGCGGTATCCTATGGAACTGCTTCCTGTACAATAACCGGAGCTTTGGTAATTCCATCCGTAGTGGAACATGAGGGGGTGAACTATTCCGTAACCTCAATTGGAGCTGGTGCTTTCGAACTTTGCAACAATCTAATTTCCATCACTATCCCCAATACCGTAACCTCAATAGGTAATTTGGTTTTCGATGGTTGCAGCGGATTGGTCTCCATCACCGTGGAAGCGGGAAACCCCATATACGACAGCCGGAATATGTGCAATGCCATCATCAGGACTGCTGACAACACCCTGATTGCGGGATGCAAGAACACTACTATCCCCAATTCTGTAACCTCAATAGATAAACTGGCTTTTTATGATTGCATCGGACTGACCTCCATTACCATCCCCAATTCTGTAGCCTCCATAGGGGACGCAGCCTTCTATGGTTGTAGTGGACTGACCTCCATTACTATTCCCAATTCTGTAACCTCCATAGGGGACGCAGCCTTCTATGGTTGTAGTGGACTGACCTCCATTACTATTCCCAATTCTGTAACCCACATAGGGCATGGGGCTTTCGAGTATTGCAGCGGACTGGCCTCCATTACCGTAGAGGCGGGAAATCCCATATACGACAGCCGGGACATGTGCAACGCCATCATCTCCATCGACGGGATCTTGATTACAGGATGCAAAAACACAACCATCCCCTATTCCGTAAGCACAATAGATGGAGATGCTTTCTCTGGTTGCAGCGGACTGACCTCTATCACCATTCCCTATTCCGTAACCTCAATGGGGCCGCTCTTTCCTTTCAGAGATTGCAGTGGCCTGGTCTCCATCACCGTAGAGGCGGGAAATCCCATATACGACAGCCGGGACATGTGCAATGCCATCATCAGGACTGCTGACAACACCCTGTTTTTGGGATGCAAGAACACAATCATCCCCAACTCCGTAACCTCAATAGGAGCCGACGCTTTTTCAAGTTGCAGCGACCTCAACTCCATCACTATCCCCAGTTCTATAACCTCAATAGGTAGCTCCGCATTCGCCGGTTGCAGCGGACTGACTTCCATTACCATCCCCAATTCCGTGACCTCAATAGGAGACATGGCTTTCGAAAGTTGCAGTGGACTGGCCTCCATCACCGTAGAGGCGGGAAATCCCATATACGACAGCCGGGATATGTGCAACGCCATCATCAGGACTGCCGACAACACCCTGCTTGCAGGATGCAAGAACACCACTATCCCTAATTCCGTCACCTTAATAGGAATAGGCGCTTTCTGGGGTTGCAGCGGACTCACTTCTATTACCATCCCCAATTCTGTAGCCTCCATAGGGGACGCAGCCTTCTATGGTTGCAGCGGACTGACATCTATCACCATTCCCAATTCCGTAACCTCAATTGCAAGTGCGGCTTTCATGAGTTGCAGCGGACTCACTTCCATTACCATCCCCAATTCCGTAACCTCTATAGGATATGGGGCTTTCTTCGATTGTAGCGGGCTCAGCTCCGTTATATTTGAAAGTGCAAATCCCCCTGTATTTGAAGCCCTTGATTTCCCGTGGTGTAATGATAACTTTGTCCTATATGTGCCCGTTGGAAGTGCGCAAAATTATGAAACGGCTTTAGATTCAATATTAGGAATAGGAAATGGAGTCCGGGTCGTGGAATCAAATGTGGGCATCATCGACCACAATATCAACGATGCCTTGACCGTCTATCCCAACCCCACCTCAGACGTTGTCAATGTACAATTATCCATTAGCAATGAACAATTAGATAAGGTTGATATTCATTTGGTGGATGCGTACGGACGGTTGTTGGACGTGGTAGAGACGCCATGCATGGCGTCTCCACAGACCACACAGATCAACCTGTCGCGGTATGCCAAGGGCGTCTATTTCGTGAAGGCCGTGGCAGACGGGAAGACAATTGCGGTGCGCAAGGTGGTGAAACGATAATATTCGGCGATGTAGAGACGCAATGCATTGCGTCTCTACAGATTAATCTGTCATTGTATGCGAAAGGTGGTGCGGCAATAATGTTTTTAACCAATTTTGTAAGGAGTGCAAACCATGTACTCCCACATAAACCACCCCTATAGTAGTTTTTTCAAATTATTGTAATTCAATATTTTAATATCTCCTTCTATATTTTCAAAATCACCCGTATAAACAACTGCCCGTTTCGCTATTGGCGTTTTGATCCAATCAGGGAGATGGTGCAGCGATTTCTCAAAAGAGACATGGTAGGTCATTGATGACTTCACCTCTATTGCGGTGATTTGTCCCTCTTGCTTAAGCAAGATGTCAACCTCATTTTGGTTGGAGTCTCGGTAAAAGAATACTCCGCCATCCTTCCCTTGATTGTAACGATGCTTGAGAATTTCCATCACGATCATATTCTCAAACAGCGGCCCGCGCATTTTGTCGCGTTCCAACTGCGAAGGACTCTCTATGTCCAAAAGATAACAAGCTAATCCGGTATCGTTAAAATAGATTTTGGGACTTTTGATCAAACGTTTAGAAATATTTTCGTAATACGGTGGCAATAAGGTAATTAAATATGAAGCCTGTAATACGGAAAGCCAGCGGGTAATGGTTTTGGAATCCACCCCGACTTCCGCTCCCAATTCTGACGCATTAAACAAGCTGCCTATCCGGGCGGCGCACAACCTCATAAAGCGCAAAAACTGCATTTGGTTCTGAATGTTCATCAAATCGCGGACATCCTTTTCCAAATATGTTTTTACATACGATGGATAAAAAAACTTTGCCGTGTTCTTGCCGGCACTTACTGCTGGATATAGTCCGTCGTAAAGTTGCTGAGAGAGACTCTGATCTTTCCTTTGTTCATCGGTTTCGGCCATCGACATGGGTAATAACTCGAACACTCCAGCCCGGCCAGCCAACGATTCCGATACACCTTTCATTAGTTCAAACTGGGAACTTCCTGTCAACAAGAACTTTCGGGCAGGATTTCTGTCCACAATCCCTTGAATGTACTCCATCAAAACAGGTGCTTTCTGTACCTCATCAATAAACATACCCTCCGATGGTTGTAGAAGGAAAGCGACAGGGTCGTTCAAGGCAAACTCCCGAAGATGCACATCTTTCATGCTATATTCCTTATAGTTTGGGAAAAGATGCTTCAACAAAGTACTTTTGCCCGATTGCCTTGGTCCAGTAACACATATAACAGAGTAATATTCAAATGCTTCCTTTAGCACCTGTGTCATTCTTCTTTCAATGTATTCTACCTTCATTTTTATGTAATTTCGGAATTAGATGGCAAAAATACATAATTTTTCAACACAATATGGCAACTGTCAGTACAAAAACGCTTTGTACTGAAATTTTCACTATTCTTCATAGTCAAACTTCAGGTGTTTGACCGTAATACCTTTATTGATAAGCTGTTTTAGGGAATCAATGCCGATTTTCAGATGGCGCATGCTGTACATCTTGCTGACCATCTTGTCCGATTTCTCCGTTTTGATGCCGTCGGGCAACATGGGCTGGTCAGAGATGAGCAGGAGGGCACCCGTGGGGATGCGGTTGTAGAAGCCCACCGAGAAGAGCGTGGCGGTCTCCATATCCACGGCGGTGGCGCGGATTTCCCGCAGGTACTCCTTGAAATCCTCATCGTGCTCCCACACGCGACGGTTGGTGGTATAGACCGTGCCCGTCCAGTAGTCCAGGCCGTAGTCGCGGATGGTGGTGGAGATGGCCTTTTCCAGATTGAAGGCGGGCAGCGCCGGCACCTCCTCCGGGAAATAGTCCAGCGACGTACCCTCGCCGCGGATACCGGCAATGGGCAACAGCAGCTCACCGATGCCGATATTGGTTTTCAAACTGCCGCACTTGCCGAGAAACAGCACAGCTTTCGGCTTTATGGCAGACAACAAATCCATGATGGTGGCCGCATTGGGACTGCCCATCGTGAAATTGATGATGGTGATATCGTCCTTCGTGGCACTCTTCATCGGATGGCCTTCGCCCCGGATTTCCGCCCCGGTAAGCTCGGAGAAATTCACCAGATAGTCCTGGAAATTGGTCAGCAGAATATACTGGCCGAACTCTTCCAACTGCATCCCGGTGTAACGGGGCAGCCAGTTTTGCACAATATCGGATTTGGTTTTCAGCATAATGAAACAAATAAAAAATGTGTATTACGAGGATGCAAATGTACGAAAGTTTCCAATGCCCGCAATCTCCACAAAGCCCACTTCGCCGGCCTGGTTTTTCTTGTCTTGAACAAGATATGACTGCAACTGGCTCATAGTCTGCTCATCCCATTCGGGTACATCAAAATGCCGGCGGATCAGACACTCGATTTTTTCGCACGTTTCGCGGGACAGGATGCCGTTACGTGAAAGCCTGCGCGACTCATAAACCATGCCGATGGCCACGGCCACGCCGTGGGGCACGGGATTTCCCTGAGCGGCACACAAGCTCTCCCACGCGTGTCCGTAGGTGTGCCCGAAGTTCAGCAGGTGGCGCTCGCGGTTATCGTTGGGATCGATGGCCACCAAAGATTCCTTGAAGCCCACACACTTCCTGACCCACTCGGGACGGATACGTTCCGGACGCAAGGCATCCATCTCTTCCAACTCCTCAAACAGAGGGGCGGAAAACAGTACCGCATACTTGATCATTTCGCCGAAGCCGCTTTGCAACTCATCGGTGGACAAAGTCTGCAAGAAGGAAAGGTCGGCGGGCACCACGAAGTCGGGTTGGCGGATAATGCCGACGGCGTTCTTGACATGCTCCACATTGACAGCCGTCTTGCCGCCGATGGCCGCGTCGATCATGGCCAACAGGGTGGTGGGCACGTTCACACAACGCACGCCACGCTTGTAGGTGGCGGCCACAAAACCGCCCAAGTCGCACACCATGCCGCCACCGAAGTTGACGACGACAACGTTTTTATCATATTGTTTATCAAGCAATTCACGCCATATCTTTTCCGCTTGTCCCAATGTTTTGGAAACCTCTCCCGCGGGCACCACCATCGTGTGGCAGTCAAAAATATTGGCCAGCGGCGAAAGATAGTGCGGATACAGCGTATGCACGTTGGCATCGGCCAGCACCACCACCTGACGGACGTTCTGCTGCCGGAGGAAATCAATCAAAACGTTAAGGGATTCCGGCATGATCTTCACGATTTGGTAAAAACCATATTCAAGCCGAAAAAGGCATACTGGCGTTTGAGGCGGTTGCGGGCAGCTATATGCTGTTCATCTTCAATAACTTGCTGGAGATTGTTCTCCCGATAGCGCCACGGGAAACGGCACCGTATGTAGCGCACCGAATCCTCCTCCAAGTGGAAACCCGTGCCGTCGAAAGCCTTCCGCCACTGCTGTTCCGTGCGGATGTTCTCGTTGCCCATCAGGACCTTTTTCTGCAACACCTCATCATACACGGTGACCACCCTTTTGCGCCCCCGCTGCTTGTACAGCATGGCCCGCTTGATCAGACAACCGCCGTTTTCTTCTATCAAAATCAATTTCCCACCCTTTTTCAGCGCATTGTAGAAGATGGGCAGCGCCTCATCCAGCGGTTCTATGTGATGTAATGTGTCCTGAAGGATGATATAGTCGTATTTTTCCTGCGGAACCTGCTGGTCAAAAACATTGGCATACTCGTAATCAAACAGGTCGGCATTGCCATAATTTCGCCAAAAAGCCTTTCGTTGCTCAATCTGATCCGCGTAAAATTCCAATGTGGTGCCGTAGGTGGGCTGGCCGTTCATAGCCAGATAGAGGCACGTGGAGCCGTACCCGCATCCGCAATCCCAGATGACCGGTTTTTTGGAAAGGTCAACGTATTGGTCGATATATTCCAGACGTTGCAGAAAATAGGCTTTGCGGAACTGCTGCTGCTGCACGGTCCCGTCCGTAAGCTTGTAATACGGATAGAGCGACCGGTTCTGGCGCAATTCGTCACACAAATGTTTGTAAAACTCCTCTTTCTGCATAATCCACCCGACTATTCAGTTGCTTCGGCCCGCTTTTCGGCACGTTTGCGTTCGGTTTCGTCCAAGATGATCTTACGCAGACGCAACGACTGCGGGGTGATCTCCAAGTATTCGTCCTTGGCGATGAATTCCATGTACTGCTCCAGCGAATATTTGATGGCCGGGGCAAGCACGAGCTTCTCGTCGGAGCCGGCGGCACGCATGTTGGACAACTTCTTGGACTTGCATACGTTGATGACAAGGTCGCCTTGGCGGATATGTTCGCCGATAACCTGACCGGCATACACCTGGTCATTGGGCTCGATGAAGAAGCGGCCTCTGTCCTGCAGCTTGTTGAGCGCGTAGGCGTAGGCTTGGCCCGTTTCCATGGCAATCAAGGAGCCCGCGTGACGACCCGGAATGTCGCCCTTCCAGGGCTGGAACTCCATAAAACGGTGCGACACGATGGCCTCACCCTCGGTGGCTGTCAGCAGCTGGTTGCTCAAGCCGATCAGACCGCGGGAAGGAATGGTAAATGTGAGGTGTACGCGGTCGTTGAGCGTGTCCATCGCCTGCATCTCCCCTTTCCGGCGCGACACGTAGTCAATGACACGTGACGACATCTCTTCGGGTACCAGAACGGTCAGTTCCTCAATAGGTTCGCACTTTTTGCCGTCAATTTCCTTGATGATCACCTGCGGTTGGCCCACTTGCAGTTCGTAGCCCTCGCGACGCATGGTCTCAATGAGGATGGAGAGGTGCAGGATGCCGCGGCCAAAGACGTTGAGCCGGTCGGGTGAATCCGTTTCCTCGATGCGCATGGCCAAATTTCTCTCCAGTTCGGCGAAAAGACGGTCGCGCAAGTGGCGTGAGGTGACGTATTTGCCCTCTTTGCCGAAGAACGGCGAATTGTTGATGGTGAACAACATGCTCATCGTGGGCTCGTCCACCTTGATGGGCGGCAGCTGGTCGGGATTTTCGAAATCGGCCACCGTATCGCCAATCTCGAAATCGTCAAGGCCGAGGACAGCGCAGATCTCGCCCGCCTCCACCGGCGTCTTTATTTTTTCTTTTCCAAGTCCTTCAAACACATACAGTTCCTTCACTTTGGACTGCTGCACGGATCCATCGCGTTTCACTAAGGAGACATTCTGCCCCCAGGAGATGGTACCGCGCTTCACGCGCCCCACCGCGATACGCCCCACATAGGAGGAGTAATCCAGCGAGGAAATCATCATCTGCAAGGTGCCGGGGTCGGCCTTGGGCGCGGGGATGCATTTCACAATCGTATCCAGCAGATAGGAGATGTCGTTGGTCGGGGTTTTCCAGTCGGGACCCATCCATCCGTTCTTGGCCGAGCCGTAAACCGTCGGGAAGTCGAGCTGATCGTCGGTGGCGCCAAGGTTGAACATCAGTTCGAAGACGGCCTCCTGGGCAAGGTCAGGCTGGCAGTTGGGTTTATCCACCTTGTTGATGACCACGATAGGCTTGAGGCCCAGCTCGATGGCCTTCTGGGTGACAAAGCGCGTCTGCGGCATGGGACCCTCAAAGGCATCCACCACGAGCAGCACGCCGTCGGCCATATTGAGCACGCGTTCCACCTCGCCGCCGAAGTCACTGTGGCCCGGCGTGTCGATGATATTGATTTTCACACCCTTGTAACGAACAGATACGTTCTTGGAAAGAATGGTGATGCCTCTTTCCCGCTCCAGGTCGTTACTATCGAGGACCAAATCCTGCACCTGCTGGTTATCGCGAAACAGATGTGCCTGGTGTAAAAAACGGTCCACCAGCGTGGTTTTGCCGTGATCGACATGGGCAATAATGGCTATATTTCTAATATCCTGCATTTTACATCTTTTTATAAAAACGTGCAAAGATAGTAAAAATGTAGCAAACTCCGAATCAATCAGACAAACCGTAATAACACAACAAAAGGCGACCCGGAGGCCGCCTTTTATCGTCAAAAAATATTCATTAAAAACCGTTATTTCATGAGGAATGGGAACTTGTCGAAGTTCTTCAGGGCGATAGCGGTACCGCGGGCCACCGCTTTCAGAGGATCTTCGGCCACATGCACCTGCAGTTTGGTCTTCTTATGGATACGCTTGTCGAGGCCGCGCAGGAGCGAACCGCCTCCGGCCAGGTAGATACCGGTCTTGTAGATATCGGCGGAAAGCTCAGGCGGAGTCTTTTCAAGAGCGTTGATGACAGAAGCCTCAATTAGGGCGATGGAGCGATCCAACGCCTGGGCTATTTCGCGGTAGCTCACCTTCACGGCTACCGGAATGCCCTGCAGCAGGTCACGACCATAGACCTCATAGTCCGCGGGCGGGTTCTCCAGATCCTCGATGGCCGACCCCACGTTGATCTTGATCTGCTCGGCAGTGGCCACACCAATGGCGATGTTGTGTTTTTTACGCATATAGTCAATGATGTCGCTGTTGAAACGGTCACCGGCGATCTTGACAGACGTACTGGTGGTGATACCGCCCAAGGCGATGACGGCGATTTCGCTCGTACCGCCACCGATGTCGATAATCATGTTACCGTTGGCATCCAGCACATCGATGCCGATACCGATAGCCGCGGCCATCGGCTCGTGAATCATCCTAACCTCTTTGGCACCAGCCTGTTCGGCAGAGTCACGCACAGCGCGTTCCTCCACCTCGGTGATACCGGAAGGGATACAAATCACCATCTTCAACGCGGGTGGGATGATATATCCTTTCGAGCCCGTCATCTTGATGAATTCCCGCAACATCATCTCCGTGGCCTGGAAATCGGCGATGACACCGTCGCGCAAGGGACGGTTGGTGATGATGCCCGGAGGGGTACGTCCTTCCATCATCAACGCCTTCTTCCCGACGGCCTTGACGGTCTTCGTCTTCTGGTCGATGGCAATAATGGAGGGTTCGTCCACCACCACCTGGTTATTATGGAGAATAACGGTGTTGGCCGTACCCAAGTCAATGGCAAGTTCCTTTGTTAAAATCGAAAATAGACCCATCTATCTATAAAATTTAATATGTTTCGCAAAAGTGCAAAATTAGGCTTTTTTACGATATTATCTTTATTATGTTACATAGAAAAGAAAGATTTTTTCAAACGGGGTAAAAATCGTATTTTTGCAGCGTTGATTTTCTGTTCCCAACGAACACATCTGATCCGAATATGAAACCCAAATATCTGATTATACTCTTCTTCCTAACGGCAATTTTTGCCAGCCACCCCGCGCAGGCGCAGCACGGCACCAAAGGCCGGCACAAGCCCGCCTCATCCGTCGTCACCTCTGACTGTCCGCTGATTGACTCCATCATCGCCTTTGCCAAGACCAAGCTCGGATGCGCTTACCGTTCGGGCGGCACGGGCCCAAGCTCCTTCGACTGCTCGGGGTTCATGTACTACACGTTCGACCACTTCGGTATCCGCCTCGGACGCAGCTCCCGCGACCAGATCCTGATGGGCCGCAAGGTGGAGAAGAAAGACATCCGCCCGGGCGACCTTGTGTTCTGGTACCGTGGCAAAGGCTATGTGGGACATGCCGGTTTGGTAGTGAAAGTGGACAGTGCACACAATTTCACCTTCATCCACGCCTCCACGCATGGGAAGGGTGTGCGATTAGACGAGTCCACGGGCGACTGGTATGCCAGCACCTACGCGGGTGCGCGACGCATCCTCGAGTGCGATGAACAGCACCACGCCCGAATGATCCAGCCCGACGGGAAACCCTCCGCCATCCCTGTTGGGAAACCTGCAACCCGTGACTCCCTGCAAACCGCCAATCCCAACCAGCCCAACACCCCTCAAAAAGTGGAGACACACACTACCACCGCCCCAAAAGTCATTTACCATAAAATCAAATCCGGGGAAACCCTCACCTCCATCGCCAAGAAATACCATGTCACCGTCAAGCAAATCAAACAGTGGAACCATCTGCGGTCAGATATGATACGGGCAGGGGAAAAACTGAAAATCCATCGAAAGTAATTATACCCTTATGAAAAAAAATCTTTTCCTGACCTTTTTAGTCGCTTGTATATCCTTGTGTGTCAATGCACAGGTGGCTCCCACCTGCTATCGCATCAGCCTTACCGACAAGAACAACTCGCCCTACTCCATCAACCAGCCATCTGATTTCCTGTCCGACCGTGCCATTGCCAAACGTCTCCGTTTCAACATACCCATCACAGAGCAGGATTTGCCTATCAACCCCCAATACATACAGCAAATCAAAGACTTAGACTCCAACATCCGACTGCTATGTGTCTCCAAATGGATGAATACCGTGACGATTTACTGTCCGGACAGCACCCGTCTGCCCTCTATGCTGGCGTTGCCGTTCGTGTCGTCCATGCTGCCCGTGGCCGCCTATCATCTTGAAGATATCGTCCCGGAGCAGCCAGCCACCCCACTCACCGAAAACACCTATATGGTTAGCAATCCGTTACGGGATTCTGTCGGTTTTTACAATTACGGGGAAGGGTACGGCCAAATCGCCATGCACAACGGCCATTTGCTGCATCAGGCAGGCTTTACGGGTGAGGGTATGCTCATCGCCGTTTTCGATGCCGGCTGGAACTTTGTGGACTCCAGCTATTTCTTCCGCCGCTTCTTTGACGAGGGCCAACTGCTGGGCACCCGTGACCTGATGCCCTATTCCGATTATGTTTTCAAAGGCCACTCGCACGGAACCATCGTCACCTCCGCCATAGCCTGTGAAGAGGATGGTCTCCTTGTTGGCACTGCCCCAAAAGCCAATTTTTTCCTGATTCGCTCGGAAGATCCTGAAGCAGAACAGCTTATCGAAGAAGATTTCTGGGCGCAGGCCGCTGAGATTGCCGACAGCATTGGTGCCGACATCATCAACTCCTCATTGGGCTACACCACTTTCCCCGACTTTCCGCAAGGCAACTACACCTACGCCGACATGGATGGCAATACCAGCATCGCCTCCCGTGTCGCCTCGCTGTTGGGAGAGAAAGGCATCATCGCCTGCATCAGTGCCGGCAACGACGGGGAAAACCCGTGGCATTATATCAGCCATCCGTGCGACGCCACCAATGTGCTGGCCGTTGGTGCCGCCGACATTTACGGCAACATCGCACCGTTCTCCTCCCGAGGGCCCTCTTCTGACGGCCGTGTGAAGCCCGACATCACCTCCTGCGGAGTGGAAACCGCCTGCATCTGGCCCGGCGACTGGCTCGGCACCGCCAACGGCACCAGCCTCGCCGCACCCGTGGCCACCGGACTGTGCGCCTGTCTGTGGCAGGCCCTTCCCAATGCCACCGCCACCCAAGTGATGCAATACGTGCGCGAAAGTGCCTCCTGCTACCAGCAACCCAACGACTCCCTCGGCTACGGCATCCCCGACTTCTACGCCGCCTACACCGCTCACGCCTCCGAGGCCGTCAATACTCACATGTCACCCCAAATAAAAGTATTCCCGAATCCCTGCACCGACTTCTTCCAACTCCCCAATCCCTCGTTGGACATCACCAGTGTCGAGCTGTTCACCATCGCCGGCAAACAGGTGGCTTTCCACTCCGAACCTACCAAACTCATGCTTACCATCCCTGTAAAAAACTTACCTAAAGGCATTTACATTGGTAAAGTCCATTATCGCAACGGTTCTGTGGGAAACTTCAAAATCATCAAATAAGAGAGATACTATTTTAGTAAAATTTTCGTTAATTATCTAAAAATTTATTATGAATAGGTTTTTAGATAATATTCTCTCGTTGTTTTATCCGCGTCTTTGTGCCGCCTGCGGGAACGCGCTCCAGCAGCACGAGCAGGAGATTTGCCTGCCCTGCATGCTTCATCTGCCGGAAACCAACTACCATCTGGAACACGACAACCCGCTGCGGGAGATTTTCGCGGGCCGGGTGAAGGTGGAAGAGGTGGCAGCCCTCATGTTTTACAAAAAAGGGAACCGAGTGCAACACATTCTGCACCAGCTGAAATATAACGGGAGAAAGGAGATAGGAGCCTACCTGGGCGAATATTACGGGAGAAAGCTGAAAGAGGAGACACGCTTTCAGAATATCGACGGTATCATACCCATCCCACTGCATCCCAAGAAGTTACGCAAGCGGGGCTACAACCAGAGCGAGTGGATTGCCACTGGCCTTGCCTGCGGCATGGGGCGTGAGATTTGGAAAGACGTGCTCGTGCGCACGCAATTCACGGACACGCAGACGCGTAAAAGCCGCTTCAGCCGCTGGGAGAATGTCAAGGAGGTGTTTGCCGTACAACATCCGGAGAAAATCGAAGGAAAACACTTGCTGGTCTGCGACGATGTGCTGACCACCGGCGCAACCATGGAAGCCGCTATCCAACAGTTAGAGAGCGTCAGCGGAGTAAAAGTGAGTGTTGTGACGCTGGCCACCGCACACAATTGATTTTTGTTCTATCTTTGCAACGTTTTTCTAACGATAATAAAACATTTCAAAAATGAAGAAAATATTAGGTATCGGCAACGCCCTTGTGGATATTTTAGTTCACATTGAAAACGACAACATCTTATCACAAAACCAGTTGGATAAAGGAGGGATGGTGATGATTGATGCGGACCGCAAGCGGCAGCTGCACGAGCAGATCGGGCACATGCAGCAGTCGTGCGCCACGGGCGGCTCCACTTCTAACACCATCCACGGCATCGCCCGTCTGGGAGCGCCGGCAGGCTATATCGGCAAAATCGGGCGTGACGCGATGGGGCAGTTCTTCCGCCACGAGCTGGAGCGCTTCGGCGTGACCCCGCACCTCATCGAGTCGGACGTGGACACGGGCATCGCCACCACCTTCATCTCCACCGACGCGGAGCGCACCTTCGCCACCTACCTCGGCGCCGCCGCCATGATGACCCCCGATGAACTCGACCCCGCCGTGTTCGAGCAGTACGACTGCATCCACGTGGAGGGATACCTCATCTTCAACCACGATCTCATCCTCAAAATCTGCCAGATCGCCAAGGAGAAGGGACTCCAAATATCCATGGACATGGCCAGTTACAACATCATCGAGGCCAACTACGACTTTGTGAAAATGCTGCTCACTGACTATGTGGACATCATCTTCGCCAACGAGGAGGAGGCGAAAGCCTTTACCGGCAAGGAGGGCGTGGAGGCACTGAACATGCTTTCCGAATACTGCCCCATCGCCATCGTCAAGGTGGGCAAAGAGGGTTCCTACATCAAGATGGACGGGAAAATCACCTCCGTGGGCGTCATCCCGGTGAAAGCTGTGGACACCACCGGCGCGGGCGACATCTACGCTTCCGGCATCCTGTACGGCCTCATGAACGGCTACACCCCGGAGAAGGCCGGCGAGCTGGCCGCATTCCTGGCCGGGCATGTGATTGAATACGTGGGAGCCAAGCTGCCGGATGAGGAGTGGACCCTTGTACACGAAAAATTCTTCAAGTAGGGAATCATAACAAAAAAGGGACACTTTCGCGTCCCTTCTGAGCCACTTGTGAGACTTGAACTCGCGACCTACGCATTACGAATGCGTCGCTCTACCAACTGAGCTAAAGTGGCTTGTTTTTTGAGGCTGCAAAAATAGAAAAAAAATTGATACAAACACTTTTTAAAATGAAAAAAATATTCTGCACCCTATTGGCTTACGTTTTCTGCCTTGGTGTCATCTCCGCCCAGGACTTCAACACCTACTTTACAGACAAGACGTTACGAATCAACTACCTTCATATCGGGAACGGCACGGAGGAGTCCTTGGAAATAGACCATTACACGGCCGGCGGCATCTGGAGCGGCACCCGCGCCTACCTCATCGAGCCGAACAACTACGGGGATATCACCTTGGAAGTGTTCGATTCCATCTCCAACAAGCTGATTTACAGCCGGAGCTACTCCAACCTGTTCATCGAGTACCGCACGACGGAGCGCGGCAAGACGGAAATCGATTCCATGGAGGAGTGCGTCAACATGCCCTTCCCGAAGAACACGGTGCGGATCAAGTTCACCAGCTTCGACCGCAACCGCAAGCCCACCACCCTCTCCATCTCCTATTTCAACCCCAAAACCACGGAATGCACCCCCGTTGTGAAGTATTACAAAACCCTGAATCTTCATATCGGCAACAAGCCCTCCAAGGCCATCGACATCCTGTTCATCCCGGACGGGTACGCCCAGTCGGACAAAAAACTGCTGAAATACGACATGAAGCGGTTTGCCTCCTACGTGATGAACTGCTCTCCTTACAAGGAGATGAAGAAGAAGGTCAACATACGGGCCATCATGGGTTTCTCGGAGGAGTCGGGCATCACGCAGCCGCAGAACAACATCTACCGCAACACGTTGGTCAACTGCACGTACAATGCGCTGGATCTGGACCGTTACCTGATGTGTCCAGGCGTTTGGAACCTCCACGAGGTGGCCGACGACGCCCCATACGATGCTATCGTAATCATCTGTAACAGCGAGAAATACGGCGGTGGCGGCATTTACAACTTCTACTGCACCGTTTACAACCACGGCGAATATCCCGACTACGTCATCGTGCATGAAATGGGCCATCTGATTGGCGGCCTTGCCGATGAGTACTACACCTCGGAAGTGTCAGTGCAGGATTTCTATCCCCAAGGGGTGGAGCCAGTGGAGCCGAACGTCACCACGCTGGTGGATTTCAAGTCCAAATGGCAGGACATGCTGCCCGCGGGCACACCCGTGCCCACGCCTCCGGCGAAGAAGGGCAGTCCGGAATATGACCAGCTCGGCGTGTTTGAGGGCGGCGGCTATGTGGCCAAAGGCGTGTATCGTCCCGCCATGCACTGCACCATGCACCAGATCCGCTATGACGACTTCTGCCCCGTGTGCAAAAAGACACTGGAAGATGTGCTGGAGTATTATTCCAAGTAGGAAAACCGTTAACAATTAACAATTAATAATTAATAGTGAATAATTAATAGCTTTCACTATTCACTATTAACTATTCACTATTAACTGACTACTGTCCCCCTGCTTACTTCTTCACGAAGCTCTTCGTCACCACGCCCTTATCGGTGCTGATGCGCACGAAATACATGCCCGCAGACAGTTCCCGCACATCAAGCTCAACGGTATTGGCATTCACCTCCACCGTCTTCAACAACTTGCCATACACATCATACACCTGAACACTGTTCATT
>JBGUMF010000004.1:0-63780 GCA_045116675.1 Bacteroidales bacterium | reverse complement strand
AGGTGAAAAAACAAATTATTCAGCTATGATAATTGGTATCCTGTGATGCCATGGGGATAACGACAGGTCAACTTCTATATTGTTGCCAAATTTCATCACTTTATTTCGTTACCGAATGTGGCTTGTTTTTTACACAAAAAAATCTTTCTTTTGCATAATAAAAATGAGAAAAAAGGGTTTTATTAAATCGTTCGGAATTGGGATGCCGGCAAGATGTTATGTAACAAAGACACTTGTGTTTACGACTACCCTGGTGTTGGTTTTTGGTTTAATGTTTTTGATATAAACGTGTTTGAAATGAGAAAAGTCTGTTTTGTATTGTCCATTCTGCTGATTTTATGTTCAGCTTGTCATAAAAAAGAGAAGGTGGCCACACCTACGCTCACTAAAACGCAGGAGACGAAGGTCAAGGAGGTGAAGGTTAGCATCAAGCGGTATGAACAGGCACTTTTCGCATTGGATGCCAACAAATTGGCCGCAGGGATGGAATCGCTTTACGGCCAATATCCCGACAACCTCGTCTCCGACGGATGCTGGAAGAACCCGCAGATGATAGCCGCCCTAAAAGGTTATCTTTCCGACCCCACCATCCGGGATTTGTACAAGGAGGTGCAGAAGCAGTACCCCAACACCGACGACCTCAATCGTGAGCTTACTGCCGCTTTCAAGCAGTACCTCAAGCACTTCCCCGATGCCGTCATTCCCAACGTCTATACGCTGATTCCCGGCATGGACTTCTCCACCCCGTCGGTGTTCGGCTACGAGGACAACCTTTTTATCTGTTTGGATATGTATCTGGGAAAGGACTGCAAATACTACGCATTGGCCGGGATGCCGAAGTTCATCGCCGCCCGTTGTGACCGCAAATATATGGCTACCGACTGCTTCTCGCAGGGAATATGCTACCGTCATCTGCCTGACAAAACGCCCGTTTCCGCGTTGGATAACATGATTGAGGCCGGCAAAAAACTCTTTTTCACCCAAACCATCTTCCCGGAAAAAGATGAAAAGGACATTATCAAATACAGCGAGGAGCATTACCAATGGGCGAAAAAACACGAGGCCGCCGTATGGCAATATCTGATTGAAAAAAATATGCTCTACTCCAAAGACGAGGATGTTATCCGCCGGCTGATTGACGAAACCCCGTTCACCCGCGATTTCGGCAACGACTCGCCCGGCAGGGTGGGCTGCTACATGGGTTGGCGCATCGTGCAGAGCTACATGCAGAACCATCCCGAAACCACCCTCGCCGAGCTTATGTCGAATACCAAATCGCAGGAAATACTAACCAATTCCGGGTACAAACCAAAATTTTAAGGTATCCTACCATAGGGATTATTTTTTGTATCTTTGTCCGCATTTTTTTTATTTGTTGGAAAAATTAAATTCGCAATATTATGAGAAAATTTTTTACTTTATTAATTCTCTTAATTTCAATATGTTTTGGGGTTAAAGCCCAGAATTGTGATGCGCCCACCAACGTGACGGTCACGGGTACCAGCGACCATTCCACGCATATCACATGGGATTATCCGGGCTCTTCTACCCGACTATTGTTATACAACAACACCAACTTCATAAACTTGCCTGGGGAGGGTTTTCAGGGTGCAGATGTGAGCAGTTTGTATGCCGGGCAATCCTCATTGGGTAAAAACGCCACGGCGCCGGGGTTCGCCATCGCCGACGACTTCACGCTGACGCAGGATGCCCAAATCACCTCCATTGACTTTTTCGCTTACGTGGAAAACGCTTCCATCATCAGTTCGCCCATCGCGTATGTGCTGGTGAAGTTCTATAACCAGCTGCCTGTCAACAACCAGACGACGCCGGTATGGACCTCCACGCAGCAGGCCCCGATTTCCTGTGATTGGACAGGTGCCTACCGCACGGAAGACATCATTTACTATACGAACCATCATCTGGACACCATCCGGCCCATCTTTCAGGTGAAAGCCAATGTGAACACCACCCTGCCGGCCGGTCACTACTGGGTGTCGGTGTCCTTTGTCGGGGTCACTACCAACGAGGTATATGGAATCCCTTTGGTGGATGCCAACCACGTGACCACTGGCGACGCCCTTACGTTCAATTCCACGGACGGCACCTGGGGCCCCTGGACGGACGATGCCTCCCACGAGCAGATGGGTATGCCCATGCGCATTTTCGGATACTTCACCGATAACGGCCTTACGGGCTTCAATGTCTATCGCAATGGCACACAGGTGAACACCCAGTTAGTGGAGACTCCCTATTATGATGATGAGGACACCAGCATGACCGCCCTGACCCAATACTGCTACACGGTCAAAGCCGTCTATACCTCGTGCACATCCCCTGCATCTGCCAGCGGCTGCGGTAGCACGACAGCCGACCCGTGCTTCGTCTCCACACTGCCCTATACGGAGAATTTTGACGACTATGGCTACGGCGACAATGTCTTACCCAACTGCTGGCGCGGGCATACCAGCTTTTTGGGCAGTGCCAATCTGCCCTGCATCCAACCGCCCACCGCTGCCACTTCCTATTCGTTGAGGCTTTATGCCAGTTCGTCAGAACAGAACTATGCGGTGGCCCCGAAAATCAACACTCAGGATTTGCAGCTCAGCGACATCGTGATGTGTTTCAAAGCCTACAAGACTTCCGGCAATGCCTCCGCCCAGTTGGTGGTAGGCTACGTAACCGACCCTGACGACTACTATTCCTTTGTCCCCATCGACACTATCACACCTTCGGCAACCGGTGTTTTCGAGGATTTCTACTATGAGCTGTCGCAATACACCGGGTTGAGCGACTATATTGCCTTCCGGGCTTTAAATGCTCCCATTTTCATTGATGAGTTCAATTTCTTACCGGTGACCTGTATGCATCCATCCAACCTCAGCATTGCGGAGGTGGGTTCAGACTATGTCACAATAGGCTGGCACGCTTTTCAGGGCACTGCTCCATTCGTCGTCCAGTACAAGCAATCCTCGGAGGGCAGCTGGAACACGGTGACTGGCGTCTTGGATACTACTTTCACCATCTACGGTCTGTCGGTGTTGGAAAACTATTCGTTTGATGTCATCGTCCGCTCCGAGTGCGCCACCGCCGACAACAGCATCTCCAAAACCTTCACCTTTTCGACTACCTGCCAGGTGTCGAGCGTGCCCTACATGGAGAATTTTGACGACTTCTACGCTCCGGCCAATGCCGGGTTTGTCGTTCCTGATTGCTGGTCGAAAGCCAATTCCGGCGGCGACAACTACGGTTATCCGTACGTAAGTACATCCGGACAGGCTAACAGCTATTCTTTACGGAGAAACCTGTGCTTCCAAAGCAAGCCTATCGGACAGACGGGCCAAGGTAACAACTACGCTGTACTACCCACACTGGATGCGCCCATCAGCACCCTGACGCTGCGATTCTATTGTTATACCAGTTTGGCCGATAACATAAGTACAATGGCGGTAGGTGTTGTGACCAACATCACCGACAAGACCTCCATCATGAACAGTTTCACTCCCATCGATACTGTTCATTTTCTGAAAGGTGGTCATTTCTACGAAGTGCCTCTTTCCAACTATTATGGAACTGGACATCTTGCCTTGGTGGGTTTGAAAATCGATTCATTAACCAACAACTTCTGTGTGGACAATGTGGAGGTCTATCCCAGCACCTATACATGTTATCATCCTGAAAACATCCGCTATGTGGGCGGCACACCTACTTCCATCAAGGTCTGTTGGACCCCTTGGAATGTGGCTTCCACTTCTTATACATTGGCTTATAAATCGGTGGACGACTTTGTATGGACGGAAATTCCCAACCTCACCGACACATTCTATAATGTGACAGGTCTGCTTGATGCTACCCAATATGAGTTCAAGGTAAAAGCCCATTGTCAGGGCGGTAGCAGTGCCTACTCTTTTGCCGAGAAATTCAAGACACGTTGTTTCAATTCCGTCTTTATCCCCTACAGTAATGACTTTGAAGGGGATAGTCCTCTGGAGTGCTGGTCCATCATCTCCAAACTCTACTCGGCTCCCGGCATAAACAACACCTCCTCGCAGAGTCACTCTACAAGCCATAGCTTGAATATCCCCTGCAACTACACATGGGTGGCCACACCGGCCATCGCGGCTCCTATTCAGGATCTGACCATGAGCTTCTATGCAGCCCGCTCCTCTTCCGCATCTTACTGCGGCGATTTGGAAATTGGCGTCTCCAACGATCCTATGGACACCTCCGATTTTGAATGGGTATCCACCATAAATGTTGCTGCTACCAATACCTATTATCTTGAAGAGGTCAATTTTTCCGGCGTGTCCAATATGGGAACAAACAAGTACATTGTCTTCCGCATCCGCCATGCATCCGCTAGCGGCAATTGGCGCGTGGATGACGTGGACATCTACTACTCCACCCCCTGTGCCACTCCGACACAGCTGACCGTCCTTAGCACTACAGATCAGACGGCTTCCCTCTATTGGCACAACGACCCGAATATGATCTCCTGCGATCTGATGTACAAATCCAAATTCGACCGAGACTGGACCATCATTTCCAATATCAACGACAGTCTTTACACGCTTACCGGGTTGGTCTTCAACACGCAATACACCGTCCAGGTGCGCACCACCTGCAGTACGGGCATTAGCCGTATCAGCAATGCCGTCACCTTCACAACCCCTTGCGGTATCATTATCAACCTGCCTTACAACCATAACTTTGACAGCGATGTCACCGATGATGTTCCCAACTGCTGGATTTCGAATACCACAGGTACCAGCACCTCCTACTTACCCATCGTAAAGACCAATTATCACCATTCCGGAGGCAAGTCGTTGTATTTGCGTAGGGGCACCAACGGCAACAATATCGGTTGGGCCGTACTGCCGGAGTTGGACACCACCCTCAACGTTTCCGACTTGCAGGTCTCCTTCTACCATCTGATGCCGAACGGCACCAATTACAATCTGATGGTTGGCACGATGTCTGACCCCGATGATTTCGATACATTCACGCCGTGGGACACCGCCGCATGGCCGCATTATGGCGAATGGCAGTACCACATCACCCGCTTCAACGGGAATACGACCGGTGACGGCTATATTGCCTTTGCTGCCGGACCTTACAACTCTTCCATGATGTACATAGACGACATTTTGGTGGAACGCATCCCCACCTGCTTCAAACCGTTGGCTGTCAAGATCGCCGACATGGGCAACACCTGGTTTGACGTGAGCTGGACCCGCGGCGGCAACGAGCAGCAGTGGAAGGTGGCTTTCAAAGCTCAGAACGATTTGGTGTGGTCATACCTCACCGTCAATGACACCATCTGCCACGTCACGGGCCTTACAAGCGGTACCAAATACATTTATAAGGTGTGTTCGATATGCTCTACCACTGATGAGAGCGAGTATTCCGATGAGCAAACTACCACCACCTACTGCGATCCGATCTCCCAACTTCCCTACATTGAAAATTTTGACACCTACGGAACCACAGGCTCGCCATTCCCCACCTGCTGGATTCGGAACAACACCGTCAACTTATCCAACAAACCGAGCATTACCACCTCTCACTATTCCAGTCCGGGAGGTTTGTATATAACGGTAAACACGGGCCAACATGTTATTGTTTGCCCGCCGGCACTGGATTCCACCATCAACATGAATGATGTGAAGGTCTCTTTTAAAATGAGAGAGAGCTTCTATTCAAACTTCTACCTTATTTTCGGCATCACCGAAAATCCGCAGAATCTGAGTGCTTTTGTGCCCCTTGACACGATTTATCCCATGTATGGCACTTCGGACAACTGGTCGGATGTGGTGTTGTACCTTTCCGATTACAACTTACCGGCCGGCCGATACATCGCCTTGAAGAAAACGTTTGTTTCCAGTGGTACGAACAGCAGCTATGTGTATATCGACAACTTCTCCATCAACACCACGGTCTGTTCGGCTCCGCAAAACGTAGCCGTTACTAATGTGGGTTCTGACTGGTGCGAGGTTTCCTGGCCGGTGACCCCGTTAGTGCAGGAGTGGGAGTATGTGTATGGTCCTGTCGGCTTCAACCCTGAAGATTCCGTCCCGCACATCATCGACACCAACATCGCACACATTGCGGGTATTGGCGGCGATGTCCATTACGAATTCTACGTGCGCAACATCTGCCCGAACGGCGATCCCTCCGACTGGTCTCTGTCCACCCTCCTTTACACGAGCTGCCAGCCCGTCACGTCCATTCCCTACTATGAGGATTTCGACAGCTATGGCACACGTCCCACCTACAACCATTCTGTATTCCCGAACTGCTGGACCAAAACCGGCAACGCCAACACGCATCTGTCCGATTTGAGCCTGCAATACTACTACAGCTGGCCGGGAGCCATGGCCATCAGCCGCACGTTTGACAAATATGTTTACCTGTCCCTGCCGGAAATCACCGACACCATCGCCTACCTGCAGCTTTCCTTCCTCGGAAAATTCAATACGGCGGACGGCTTCGTGGATGTCGGTGTGATGACCAACCCGATGGATACGAGCACCTTCACGTTAGTGGAGTCTGTCCACGCCCGCTCCACGGTCTGGAACGAGTTCACTGTGCCGTTGACCTCGTATGTCGGTACCGGCCACTACATCACATTCCGCTCCAAGGGATCTCCCGGCTACGACCTCTATATCGACAACCTGTTAGTGGACAATGCGCCCGTATGCGTGAAGCCTGTGAACCCCTCCATCTCCAACATCCAGCTCCACTCCGTACAGATGGGCTGGACACCGGGACGTTTGGAGACTAGCTGGCAGGTTGCCTATGGTCCGCAGGGATTCCATCCCGATGCGCCGGGCTCCAGCACATACGTCACCACAACGGACAATCCCGTCACCATCACAGGCCTTGCCGACGGCACCTTCTACGATGTGTATGTGCGTTCCGCCTGCGCCGACAGCACCTTTAGCGACTGGTCCACCGTGACCTCCTTCCGCACCCGCTGCGTGTCCATCGACTCTGTGCCTTACTTTGAGAGTTTCGACACCTATGGCACCTCCAGCAACTACAACTACGTGAACACATACCCCACCTGCTGGGACAAGATGACCAACAGCTCGCGGGAGAACAACCACATCAACTGGTTCCCGTACCTTAGCATGTTCACCGCTGCCGACGGCAACGCCTCCATGTATTTCTACACCGGTGGTGGCCAATACTGCATCGGATCCATGCCTCCGGTGGGCAACAACCTCAACCTCGACAGCCTGCAGGTGATTTTCAAGATCAAAGGTAGCAGCTCTACTGGCAATATCCAGGTGGGCGTGATGACCAACCCCGAAGACACGAGCACGTTCACTTTGGTGCAGACCGTAACCCCGAGCGGCAATGGATGGAGTGAAATCACCGTTCCGTTCGACAGTTACACCGGCACGGGCAAATATATCGCCTTCAAGATGGTGAACACCTCCAGCGGCAGCAGCAACTACCACTCATGCTTCATCGACGCCCTCTCCCTGGTGCGCATCCCCACCTGTATCGAACCGGTATTCATTGAATCCATTGGTCAGACGGAAAACAGCATTACGCTGTCGTGGCTGGATACGGTCAGCACGCAGGACCACTGGCAGATTGCCTACGGTCCGAGCGGTTTTGATTTGGATCTGGCACCCAACATGGTGATAGCCGATACGGTGCCGTTCACCATCACAGGTTTGGCGGAAGGCGTGGACTATGATTTCTATTTGAGAGCCTATTGCGACGCCACCGACCAGAGCTTCTGGATTGCGCCCATCACCGTGCGCACCGCCTGCGTGTCGGCCAAACCGCTGCCTTATACTGAAAATTTCGATTCCTATCAAGGTGTTGCCCTGAACAGTAACGGCACGGTGCCCGGATGCTGGTACGCTTACGTTACCAATTCCGGTCTCAAACTGCCTCATATCGTAAATCAGAACTTCAACTATACCTATCCGAACGCCCTGATGATGATTGCCCGCAACGAGGGCGCAGACTCTTACGTCGTCATGCCCGAATTCCTCGACTCTCTGAACCGACTCAACATTATCTTCTGGAAGCGTATGTACAATTCCGACACCGCAGCCATGCTGACCGTGGGCTACGTGACGGATAATATGGACTACACCACCTTTGTGCCTTTGAAGACCGTTGCCAATGTGTACGATATCGGTGGCGCGTTCGACACGGTCAAGTTCTACACGTACCAAAATGTGCCGGCGCACGGTTACATAGCCTTCCGTTTGAGCACTTCGAATTACGTCCAAACCCATTGCGGCATCGACAATATCCTCGTCTCCACCACGGATGTAATTGATTGTCAACGGCCTTCCAATCTGACCGTCAGCAATATCGGATACACCAACGCCACCTTTAACTGGACACCGGGCGGTGACGAGAACTACTGGTACCTCGAACTCTGGCCGGCGGAGGAGCAGAATCCTATCATTTCAGGCATCGGTACAGAAAATACCACCATCAGCCTGAACAGTTTGGACACTAACACCGAATATGTCGTCCAAGTGAAAGCTTTGTGTTACGGACAGTGGGAGAGCGATCCTTCCGACACCGTCCACTTCCGCACGTTGGGCAATAACGAGAACATTGACACGACAGGCATTGCCGACATTGCGCGATTTGTTTCGCTGTATCCCAACCCGACACAAGGCCAGTTCACCATTCACCATTCACTATTCACTATTGACAACGTGACGGTGTATGATGTGTACGGCAAACAATTATTGGTTCAAAAAGTGGATGCAAACCTGACACGCATCGACATGACCCCGTTTGCCGAAGGCATCTACTTCGTCCGCATTGAAACCGAAAAGGGTATCGTGACAAAGCGATTGGTAAAGAAGTAATTACTATTAAAAATAAAAAAAAGTTCAAGGAGACGATACTGGCAAGTGACGTCTCCTTTTTTTGTTGAATTGTTGATTTGTTGATTTGTTGATTTGTTGATTTGTTGAAGCGGGTAATTGTTGAAAAAATGCTATTTTTGCCTGCCAATTAAGAAAAAAAATTATGAATAACATCAAAAAAATCTACGCACTTTTGTTGGTTTGTGCCATGGTGGTCTTGTTCGCCAACTGCCAGAAAAAGCATAACTGCTCCTGCATGTCGGGCGGAATTTATGAGATTGTGGACACGGCCCGTTATGAAGCGATGGGTTTTCCAGTACCCAATACGTCCTTCGACACCACCATCACTTCCGAATGTTACACCCTGAACCTGAATGACACCAATGGCGTGTACTATAACACGAATGGCGTCATCATGTATCCTTTTGTCACTTGTCACGAAAAATAGGCCAGAACACCTCCTCCTAATCAGGGCCGATTTTATACATATTTTGTTAAATATCTGTGTGTCAATAAAATAACTCCTTTTTGGAGGGGTTGTTTTATCTGATATATTTTGTATCTTTGCCAAAAGAAAAAAAACTAAATTATTTATTATAACAACAACATAATCAATTAATTATGAAAGAAGTACACAATTTTAACGCGGGACCTTGCGTCCTTCCGAAAGAGGCTGTTGAATCCACCATCAACGCCATCCGCAATTTTGACAACACCGGCATCGGTCTGATGGAAATCTCTCACCGTACCCCGGGTTGGGAGCGTGTTATGGCTGAGACCCGTCAATTGTGGCGCGATTTGCTGAACATCCCCGACAATTACGAGGTGCTCTTCCTCGGTGGTGGTGCCAGCACGCAGTTCTTCACCGTGCCTGCCAATTTGCTGAAAACCAAGGCTGCTTACCTGCAGACCGGCGTTTGGGCCAAGAAATCCGCTAAAGAAGCCAAGAATTTCGGCAAGGTGGAAATCGTAGCCTCCTCTGAAGACAAGACCTACAACTACATCCCGAAGGGCTGGACCGTCCCCGCTGACGCCGACTATTTCCACATCACGACCAACAACACCATCTACGGTACGGAAATCCGCAAGGACTTCACCGCTGAGGAGTGCAACAATGTGATGCTGGTGGCCGACATGAGCTCCGACATCATGAGCCGTCCCGTTGATGTGACCAAATACGGCCTCATCTATGGTGGTGCCCAAAAGAACGTGGGTCCTGCCGGCGTTACCTTCGTCATCGTGCGCAAGGACATCCTCGGCCAGATCGGCGACCGCGCTTACATGAACCCGCTGCCGACGATGGTGGACTATCGCACGCACGCTGCTGAGGAAGCCAAGAACATCTCCATGTTCAACACGCCTCCCGTGCTGCCCATCTTCGTGATGCACGAAACCCTCCTCTGGCTGAAGAACACCATCGGCGGTGTTGCTGAGATGAACAAGATTAATATGAAGAAATCCAACCTGCTATACGACGAAATCGACCGCAACAGCATGTTCGTTGGCACCGTGGCCGACAAGGCTGACCGTTCCATCATGAACCACTGCTGGGTGATGGCTCCTGGTTACGAGGACAAACAGGATGCTTTCATGGCCTTCGCCAAAGAGCGCGGCATGGTCGGCATCAAGGGTCACCGTTCCGTCGGCGGCTTCCGCGCTTCCCTCTACAACGCTTGCACCGTGGAAGACGTCGAAGCACTCGTGGCTTGCATGCAGGAGTTTGAGAAAATGAATAAATAGTTTTTATTAAGATATTAAATTATTAAGTAATAAACTATTATGTCTGAAGAGGGCAAGAAGGATGCTTTGAAGGACAATTCTTATCAATTTGCTCTAAAAATCATTCTTTTATGCAGAAAATTGCAAATTGAAGAAAGAGAATATATCATTTCAAAGCAACTCGCCAAATCAGGGACATCAATAGGAGCCAATATAGAAGAAGCATCTGGAGCACAATCAACCAATGACTTCATTGCGAAATTTCATATATCATTGAAAGAAGCGAGGGAATCAAACTATTGGTTAAGATTGTTGAAGGATAGCAGTTTAATAACTTTGGAAGAGTATGATGAATTGATAAAAGAATTGAATTTCATTATGAATATGCTCACAAAAAGTTTGAAAACAGCAAAAAAGAATCTTGAAAAAGAACAAGGCAAAAAATGATTTAATATCTTTAATGATTTAATAATTTAACAATCAATAAGATGAAAGTATTAGTTGCAACCCAAAAACCCTTTGCGAAGGCCGCAGTGGATGGCATTCGCGCTATCGTGGAAAAAGCCGGATACGAATTGGTATTGCTGGAAAAATATGAAACCCCCGAGGAACTGTACGCCGCCGTGGCGGATGTGGACGCGATGATCGTACGCTCCGACAAGGTTACAGCCCAGGTGATTGACGCCGCCAAGAACCTCAAAGTCGTGGTACGCGCCGGCGCCGGCTTCGACAACCTCGACCTTGCCGCCTGCACCGCCAACAACATCGTGGCGATGAACACACCAGGTCAGAACTCCAACGCCGTGGCCGAACTCGCCCTCGGCATGATGATCTACATGGCCCGCAACACCTTCAAACCCGGCACCGGTGCCGAGCTGAAAGGCAAGAAGATCGGTATCCAGGCTTACGGCAACGTGGGTCGCCTCGTGGCTGAGAAAGCCCGCGCCCTCGGTATGGAAGTCTGGGCCTTCGACCCGTTCATCCCGAAAGAGAAAATGGAAGCCGAAGGCGTCATCGTGCCCGACACGCTGGAAGACCTCTACAAGAACTGTAACTACATCTCCCTGCACATCCCGGCCAACGATCAGACCAAGAAATCCATCAACAAGGCTCTGGTCGGCCTGATGCCGAAAGGCGGCTGCGTGATCAACACCGCCCGCAAGGAAGTCATCAACGAGGAAGAACTCATCGCCCTGATGGCCGAGCGCGAAGACCTCAAATACTGCACCGACATCGCTCCCGATGCCATGGACGAGTTCAGCAAGTTTGAGAAACGCTTCTTCGCCACCCCGAAAAAACAGGGTGCCGAGACCGCCGAAGCCAACATCAACGCCGGTTTGGCAGCCGCCAACCAGATTGTGAACTTCTTCGTCAACGGTGACAAGAGATTCCAGGTGAACAAATAGTCGTTCATTTGTTTCACAGATTTTAAGAGGGACGCGGCTTGCCGCGTCCCTCTTGTTTTTAGAAAACTATATCTGAAAATTCTTATTTCGCTACAGGAACATTCCCCATCACCTCCAAGGCCTTGGCCACCGTTTTGTCGGTACTGTTAATGACAGGATAAAAGGCCTCGTTACCGTAGAGGTTGCGCCCGATGAGGGCTTTCAGCCATACTTTCAACTCTTTGCGTGATTCCGCGGAGAGGCTCGGAGCCTGTTGTTTGGTCAGGGTTTGATAATAGCGTAGCAGTTCGCTGATTTGCGCATCCGTGACGGTCATCTTTGACACGAAAGAGACGGCATTCGGGTAGGTTTTCGTCAACGATTCTTTGTGACTGTTCGTATAATGGAAGGCATACTGGTTGAGGGCGGCAGTGTTGGCCACATGGTAATAGCCGTCCAAGGCGTTGCCACGGTCAAGGGGTACGAAATAGTCAGGCATGATACCGCCGCCACCATACACGGTGCGACCGCCTACAGTTTTGTATTCCAACGTTTTATCCATCTTTATACTATCAGCGTTATCCATCTCGCCGCGCATATATCGTTCATATAGTTCTTCATAATAGGCTTCAATACCCTTGCGGTAGTCGCGCTGGATACAGCGTCCGCTGGGTGTGTGGTAACGTGCCGTGGTAAGTCGTATGGTGGACTTGTCAGAGAGGTCGAACTGTCGTTGTACCAATCCTTTGCCAAAGGAACGGCGCCCCACCACATAGCCGCGGTCATTGTCCTGCACGGCACCGGCCACAATCTCGGAGGCCGAGGCGCTGAAATCATCGATAAGGACCACTACCGAACCCTGTTCGAAGCTGCCTTTGCGGGTAGCCTTGAAGATTTCGGGACGCACTTTCAACCCCTCCACCGACACGATGCGTTGCTGGTTGGGAAGAAGCTCGTCACACACGCCGATGGCTGCGTCCAAATAACCACCCGCATTGCCACGCAGATCCAGCACCATCTGGCGCATTCCGTTCCGCTGCAACTTGGTAATGGCCTTTCTGAATTCTTCCGTTGTGGTGGCACCGAATTCATTCATCCTGATATAACCGGTCTGTTTATCCAGCATGTACGCCACATCTACGGTATAAGTGGGAATCACATCGCGTTTCACCTCATACGTGTAGATCTCCGAAACTCCAGGGCGTAAGATACCCATTTTCACTTTTGTGCCTTTCTTGCCACGCAACAGTTTGAAAACCTGCTCGTTTGTGACCTTGATCAGCGACTTTCCGTCCACGCTCACAATACGGTCGCCGGCGCGAACCCCTGCCTTTTCAGAAGGACCGCCCGAAATGGTGGCAATCACCATCACCGTATCATTCATAATGTTGAATTGGATACCCACCCCTTCAAAAGCCCCGTTCAGGGACTCCATCATCGTCTTGTTATCTTCAAAAGAGGAATAGGCGGAATGCGGATCCAGACTTTGCAACACCGTGCTGATAGCTATGTCATATACCGAATCCATATCCACTGAATCCACGTAATAAGCATCAATATAGTGCATTACCTCGTCCAACTTGTTGAGTTGGCGATGTGCGTAAGAGGCTTTCTTGGAGGGAAGAAAATTCACTGCCACCGATACGCCAAATAGGAATGCGATAAGCAGATAGAGAAACAGAATCCAACCGTTATATTGTTTTGTAGCCAAGGAATATTGTTTTTGTTACTATATATAAATATGTATAATGTCAAATCAATCGTGTTTCTGCCGTGAGATGGATGCCTGGTGTAGGAGATCCAGAAACCGCTGTATGAATGTTTGATAAGCTTCGTCTTGGGAGGGTTTGCGATAGCGTTCCACCACCTTTTGCCATTGCAGTGGTTGCACTACCGGCAGATGGTTTTCCTGTTTTATCTTGGAAATATCGTCCACTACCTGCATCCGTTGTTCCAGGAGGGCGCTGAGTTGGGTATCGATGTTTTCCAAAATGGCCCGCTGCCGAACCAGGTCCAGGTTGGGCGCATTGGCCGTGAATTGGATACCGTCAAGCATTTCCCCCCATTGTGTGGGGGTCATCTGCTGGTCGGCATCGCTGAGCGCGTGTGCCGGGTCGAAGTGGCACTCCACCATCAAACCGTTAAAGCCATATACTTGCGACAACTGGGCCATTTGCGGGATATAACGCACCTCGCCACAGAGGTGCGAGGGATCGCAGAGGATGGGCAGCTCCGGATAGCGGATTTTCAGTTCTACGGGGATTTCCCAGCAGGGCGCATTGCGATAAACATTCTCATTGCGGTCGGAGAAACCTCGATGGATGGCCATCACGGCGGCAATGTCGGCATTCAGGAATCGCTCCACATTGCCCGCCCACAGGTTAAAGTCTGCCACCAACGGGTTTTTCACCATTACCGTGAAAGGCTTGCCCTTTACGGCGTCGGCAATCTTCTGCACTTCCAACGGATTCACGCCCGTGCGCGCCCCCACCCAAAAAGCAGTGATGCCGTGTTTCTCGCACAATTCCACCTGCTGTGCCGTCATCACCTCCACGCAAATGTCGAATCCGAATTGTTGGTGTATTTCCGCCAACCATGGGAGTGCCTGTTCACCCAAGCCTGTAAAGCTGTCGGGATGGCTGCGCGGCTTCCACACCCCGGCCCGGAAGAAGTCTAGGCGTCGCCCGCGTGTCTGCATCACATCATGCAGCTGCGTCGCAGTCCTGTTCAGCTGCTGCTCGCTCTCCGCGGCGCAAGGTCCGGCTATGAGGATAGGATGGGGCATAGGGGTTTGTAATGTTTATAAGGTTTATAATGTTTGTAATGTTAAAAGTTGGAAAGTGGGAAAGTAGGGGTGTTATTCTTCAATTGGTTCCTCTTCCTCTTCTTCTTTATCTATGTTGGTGAAATAGTTCTTCACAAATTTGTTCTTCCATCCGCGATTGCCCAACTTGTAGGAGAACGACGGAAGTCCCTTGGTATTGTCCGGAGCCAGCGATTTGTTCTTGGGCTTGGTGTTCTTGATGGCGTCGTTGAAGTTCTTGTCAGAAGAGAAGGCTGACACTACGTTGTTGTCGAATTGGAAGTAGAAGAACTGCTCGTCAAACTCGAAATAGAGGTACAACTTGTTGCGGGAACCGCGTTTTTCAATGACAATACGGCCCGGGACCATCTTATACACGGTTTTGGAACCGCAAATGATAAGTGGCAATGTCGTTTGTGATTTGAACGTGGATTTGTCTTTATCCCATTGGAAATCGATATTGGAAAACAGGAAACGGACCTGCAGTTTTTCAGGCAGACGACGCTGGTTGCCCAACGCCACATTTCGGGTATAACGTTCATATTCCGTCTTGCCCAAAATGTTATAAAGGGCCATGTCGTAGGCCTCATCGTTGGAGACATCCACAAAATCCAATGTGGTGGAGTTTTCCAATGCTTTGTTCATCAACTTCATGGATTCATCATTGAAGAAGAAGTCGATGGAGGTGGTGAGGTGCATTTCTGCCGAGTCGGCGGTAATGTAATTCACAATAGTACCGTTGGTTACAAAATCCACGCGACCCAATTTGGTACCCATGTCTATCTTACCGGTACCGGTGGCCACACAGTTGTCTTTGTTCACAGTAATGATGTTGCCCGGCACGGTGGGGTCCATCAGCTTTTCTTTGGATGCCGCCTTGAACTCGTGCGTTTCCTTGTCGTAAGTGATATAGCCGAACACATTGATGTACTCGGCGTCGTTGAATTGGTCTTTGGCCACGCCGAAGGCCGTATAGATGCGTCCGGTCTGGTTGGAGGAGGTGATGGCCACCACCACCTTGCGCTCGTCCATGTCTTTGGTGCGTTCATGCACCTGAAGCATGATGTTGTTGGGATCCACTTGTTGCAGGATCTTCATGCGTGCATGACGGAGCGTGTCGCAGCCGGTCCGGATTTCCACGCCGCCGAAATAGGAGAGGAAGGGCTGTGTGCTGTGCAGCTCCGCCCGTCCGTCAAAACCGAACTGGTCGCTGAACTGGAAGTCCTTCTCCCGAGGGATTTTCGCCTCGCCGAAGGTTTCTTTCATAAAATAAACGGTGTCAAAGTAAAGCTGCTGCACCAGTTTGTTCTCATCCACATAGTCATAATAGCCGTTGCCGTAGAACTTGGTAGCTGTCTGCAAGCGCACATTGCAGTCGTACAGCTCGTGGTACTTGTTGTCGCGTCCGGCGAGAATCCTCGATTTTTTCAGCTGGTCGATGGAGGCCTTCTTCCGGATGACCACGTCCCCGTCATGGGGAATCACCGCCGCATCGCCCACATTGATGTATCGCACACCATGGGCATAGATGACGTTCTTCGTGAAATCAAACTCTGCGCTCAACGCGGTGAAACGGAAGCCCTTGGAGGGATCGGAGGCGTAAAGCTCGTTGCCCTGGCTGCGCATATCCACCAGCTCGCGGGAGGGCGTGCCGTTGATATCCACATCTTTGTAGGGGTCGTCCCACTTGAAGCGCAACAAGGTGGAGTCGATGGGGTCCCAGTCGAACTCATGAGCCTTGGCTTTGAATTCATTTTTTACAAAGAACACCTCTGAAGCCTCGCCATTGGCTTTGAAATTACCCTTTCGGGTTTCGAAGTCGATGTGCGAGCGGTAGTTGTCGGTGGAGAAGGCGATGTTGTCGTTGCCGTTGCTGATATCGTAAATGCGGAGGTCCGCCGTGTCCGCCAACAACTCATGATGTTTGTACGAGAATCGCTTGGAGGTGATGTCAGCCCGTCCGAAGGTCTGCGTTCCGGCACCGAACATGCCGTGCGGCGTGATTTCCGTGTTGCCGGCCAATTTGGTCTCCTTGAAAATGTCCACCGGTTCCGAAATGGAGTGGATGAACATCCTGTCCTTATAGGGCTCCCAGTGCATATACGCGTCGTTCACAGAGGCTGGAGGAAACTCGGTGCCCGCTATCTGCTCATCCACAATATGCTTGTCGGCGTTTCCGTTGGTGGAGTCCAGATAGAAGACCAGACTGTCAGACGTGGTATGCGAGGTCACATAATCGATGATGCCCCGCCCGCGCAGACCACGGTTGCTCAGGTCCACCAGACCCTGATAGTTGCCGCGGTTGGCATACATCGGCAGACCAGCGGTTTTGTGACGGAAACCCAGCGAGAAGTCGGGACGCACCTGCAAAGGCTCTGCAATGTCGGGGAAGATGCCACCGGAAATGAGGGCGCCTGTGAACTTCATGGAATCGATTTCGAAGTTGTCCAGATTCACCACCCGGAACTGGTTCACAGCGTAATAGAAACGGTCGCGCGTGTAAACGCCGTTCAGCACGTAAGGCTGGTCGTAGAAGACCCTGCCGCCTTTGCGGGCCTCAAAGATGGGGTACTCCGGATAGTCGGTCATGCCGCTCTTGTTGCCCGGCGCGTCAATGTAGAGGATGCCGGAAATCTCCTCGATGGCACTGCGCACGCGCCGCAACTGGTAGTCGCCGTACATATCCTGCGGGCCGTTCTTATCCTCCACATACATGATGAGCGTGTCGATGACCTTCATGTCCACCTGGAAGCGGTCGTAGTCGAAATAGCAGTTGTGGGCCACGAAATCAAACAAACCGCCAATCACCCGACCCGAAAAGGTCATGTCGCGGTTCTTCTTGACGGTCACCACTTCATTACTCGGATATACGTTCACGATCTGCGGATCACTATAGACGAAAAAGTCACAACCGGTGATTTTCAAATCATTGGTGAGCAAATCCATGGAGGCATAATGGGTCTTGGACTCCAATTTGATGTAGTCGTAGTCTTTCTTTTTCACCTGGTTGTTCAGGTAACGGGCGATTTTGCTACGGTAACGGATGTGGTTCTGGTTAATGTCATACTCTACAAAACCCCTGGCCGCGAAATCAATCATCATGGCTTTGATATCCAATGGCGGCTTGTTGAACCAGCGGATCACATCCTCGATGGTGATGTCCTCGTAACCGGCACTGTTGAACAGCTGCCAGAGGGTGTAGAGTGGGTGCACATTGTTGTATCCCTCAATCTCATGCATCACCGATTTGTCGAAATAGTTCTGTGATTCAAAGAAAGCCGGCTGCTCACTGGTCTTCCCCACGATGGGCTTGAATTCAATGCGGGATTCCTCCGTATTCCATTGCACGGATTCTACGGTTATATCCAATTTATGATAGGAGTCAAAAAACGGTGAACGTCCCACACCCTGTTTGGGTCTGGAAATCAACAGGTTTTTCTTTTCATTATCGTATTTGAAATTGGCGGCGGGATGGTAGATGGAATCTTCGCCCAGGTAGATGCTCACCTTGGCGTCTTCCGACAGGAGGTTGGTGGGCTTGATGAGGAAGCTGTGGGAGGAGGCACTGATAATCGGTTTCCCTTCGCGGAAGATGGTCACAAAGGCTAACGTATCGCCCGTGGTGGTGCCGTAGATGGATGCGCCACGCAGGTCGAAACCGCCCTGATAGTCCACATCCTTATACAGATTTTTGATTGTCAGGGTTTTATCATCACTTAAAAAACGGGGATAAACAGCCTTCTCTTCGGAAACCGGCAACATGGCCTTATCCTCCACCCGTCCCCGGATGGGGGTTGAGAAGAGCTGCGGGTAATGAAACAGCGCATGCTCCACCGTCACGTGCGGGAAGCGCAGATCGATGACGTATTGGCCATATTCGGCATATACATCTTCCCCAAGGCCGGCACGCTCCCAATAAGTCCTGCCGCCACGGGCTTGGAATTTTAACGTGGCTGGGAAATAACGCCCGGAAACATTCTGGATGATCAGACTGTCCTTGTTGGAATAACCCACCAGATCCACATCCTTGAAGTCCACATAGGGTTCCTTGTCAAAACCGATGGCTTCCGGCCATCCTTGCGATACCCATCGTACATTATCCTCTTTGTTTAACACGTTTTCCTTGAAAAACAACGCATACAGCTGCATTTTCGTTTGAAACTGTGTCACATTGTGCGTGGTATGATAATCCACAATCTTGTTCCATGTTTCGGTTTCGGTGGCAAAGTCGCTATGTACGAATGCTGAATAGGCATGGATGAGGGCCTGGAAGTGTGGAATGGGACGCATTTTCTTCTTCACCATCTTGTTAGCCGCCTCAATGAAAGCCTCCTGGGTCTCATAATCCACCGAGGTGGTCCAGAAAAGGTTGAACTCATCCAATAGGGCGGAAGCCTCCTTCTGACGCTCCTTGGGAACAGAGGAGAAAAAGTTTTTCATCTCCTCTACCGTCTGTTCCGGATTGGTGGAAAAAGAGGTGAAACGTTGCGCCTGACTCCATAAAACCGGGCACAACAGCACGAATAACAGCACTATTTTTTTCATACTTATGCTTTAATGAATTTGACCGCCACCCACTGGTCTTTCACTTTGTGGGAGACATATTCCATGCCGTTTGCGGCGCAACATTTCTGAATAGCCTCCAAATCATTACCCTCATAAAACCCGCTCATAAACAGCAATCCTTTGTGATTCAAACATTTCACATAGGTCGGAATGTCGTTTAGCAGGATATTCCGGTTTATATTGGCCAAGATGATGTCGTAGTTTTCGGGGCCAAGCAAAGAGGCGTCTCCCAAAAACACTTTTATGTCTGTGCAATGATTGTGTTCCACATTTTCCAATGCGTTCCGGTAGGCCCATTCGTCGTTGTCAATGGCCGTCACGGGCGTGGCACCTCTCATGCGGGCCAGGATGGCCAGCACGCCCGTACCCGAGCCCATATCCAGCAGGGATTTGCCCTTTACGTCGGTCTCCATCACGTACTGTGCCATCTGGAAGGTGGTGGCGTGATGAGCCGTCCCGAACGACATCTTGGGCTCGATGATGATTTCGTATTCGCTCTCCGGCATGGCCGGGTGGAACGGGGCACGGATATAGCAGCGGTTGTCGATCAGCACCGGGGTGTAGTTCGCCTCCCATTCGGCGTTCCAGTCCTTGTCGGGCATGGCCTGTACCGCGCAGGTCACACACACGCCGTCGAAGCCGTGCTCTTCCACGATACTGCGGATGGCGGCTTCATCATAGTCTTTTACTGGGATATAGCATAAAAGCTCGTTGTCGTTCTCACCGTCCATAAAACTGTCACAGCCGGCATCGGCCATCAGGGAAGTGAAGATATCCTTCCACGGCTCGGCTGGCGTGATGGTGAGCTTAATCTCGTTGTATTGCATGGGTTGGTTAATGGTTTGGTTTGCTTAGTATTCCACGGGTCTTCCCGACAGGTTGAACCACAGGACGTCCTCTTCGCCAGTTTTCTTATTCTGAATCAACACTTTGTATAAATTCAGCTTTTCGGCGATTTTTTTCACGGAATAATACTCCACCACCTTGAATCCCTTATGGTCCTTCTTGATGTTGTCCTGAATTGTACTGGAGAGGTTGTCCAGTTTGCCCATCACCATCGTTTCTACAATTTCGCCATAGTTGTTGATAACGCAAATCTCTTTGCCTCTCGCGCTATAATATATGGCCTGATAGTTCATGTCATCATCCTCTTTCCATTCCACATTGGCCACTTTGGGGTACTTGAGTTTGAACACCGCCACAACATTTTCGGGCACGCTATGGGCGTCGTTGTTCTCCAAGCTCATGTTCATCTTCTCATAGTATTTCGTCAGATCATCGTCCTCGGCACCGCCACCAGCCTTGCCACCGCCCAACTCGTAGTCGGGATCGATGGTGCGGATGAGCTTGCCGGTTTTGTCAAACAGGGCGGTGGTCACCAGTTTGGACTTGTAATTGGCCTTTTCATAAAATTCGACCATCGTCTTGTCGTTCTTGTCGGCACGTTGCTCCTTCATGGCCGACTTGAAGCGCCAGCCCTTATAGTAGTCGTTCAGGTGTTTCAGCATAGGACCGGTCACGGACTCTTCAGTAAGGGCGGTGAGGGTCTTTTCCCACATACCCTGCGGGGTGATGTAGCAGGCTGTTTTTTTGCCGGTGTTCAGACATTTGGCCACATACATGCTGTCGATGAGATACCAGTTCAGCTCCTCGGGATGCATGATTTTCTTCGTCAGCGACTTCTTCACGATGTCAGGCACCACGTTGGGCTTGAGGGCCACATTGCCCTGCTCATCCGTGATGACCGGTTCGGGTTTCTCTTTTTTGGGCTTTTCGGGTTTGGCCTCTTTCTGGGGCTTGGGTTCTTCCACCTTGGCCGCTACCGGCTTTGGTTTGGGTTCGGGTTTGGCCTCCGGCTTTTTGTTTTCAGGTTTCGGAGCGGGTTTCTCGGCAACCGGTTTCGCTGGCGTAGCCGGCTTGGTCTGGGCAGGCTTGGTAGGTGTTGCAGGTTTTGTGGAAGAGGAGCTGGCAGGAGCCGGTTTGGTCTCTTTATCCTTGGCGGCGACAGGCTTCGGAGCGGGTTTCTCAACAGGAGCCAGCGGGTCTTTGAAATTGTCCGGGTCCTTACGGGAGATCAGCTCATTTTTGCCCGTTGTGCTGAACGTCAGCACGGAGGCCTGCTGTCCCACACCATCCGGTTTCACTTCCAGATAATAGCGGGTCTTCTCGTTTTCCTTTTCCTCCAAACAGGAAACAGCGATGATGAAGTCGGGATAATTGGTCCTCACATAATCCCAAATGGTGGTGGGAAGCTCAGTTTGCGGCACATTGAAAGTGGTGCGCAACCAGGTGCCGTTGGAGGAAATATAGACTTTGCCTGCGGAACCTTCATCTTTGATGTTGGCCACATAATTGCTGCCATCTTTCATCCAACCCGTGACTTTTACGTACGGATATTGGAATTCCAGCGTCTGCGTTACATCCGCAGGCACTTCCGATGGTTTCAGCTTTTGGGCGGAAAGAATATTGTTGGAAAAGATAACTACCTGTAAGACAAATAGTAAAAGCAATAGGCGGCCAAATTTTTTCATACATTCAATATTTTACAATTGGAGGGCAAAAATACAAAAAAAGCGCAAAATCACATTTTTTATTATTTTTGCATTCAATTTCACATTGTTATGGAACAAAACAATTCCTATCCCATTCGGATAATTCCGATGTCTAGGGGCGAGTTTTCCGGCAAGGAGAAGCGGCTGACCATCAACTACTGCCTGATTCAGGTTGCCTCCCATCGTTACCTGATTGCATCCACTTCCAAGGGTATCTGCTACCTTATGCCTGGTGAGATGCGATGGGAACCTATCGAACAGTTGAAACGGCACTTCCCGCACGCACAATTCCGGTGCCGGCAAGTGGAATTGCATCGGAAGGCTGTGTGGCTGCTGAAGCGGAAACCCGAAAAGGCGGGACGGCTGGACCTGCACTTGTGGGGCACCGAATTCCAGTTGGCCGTATGGCAAGACCTGCTGAACATCCCATCCGGCATGGTCACCACCTATCTGAACATCGCCCGCCGTGTCGGACTTCCCAAGGCGGCAAGACCTGTGGGTGGGGCGGTCGGCAGCAACCCGGTGATGTACATCATCCCTTGTCATCGCGTCATCTGTACCAACGGCAAACTGGGCGGTTACCGCTGGGGCATCAACCGGAAAATCAAATTCCTCAACCAGGAGGCCCGCACCTTCACGCGGACCGAAGGCAAATCCCATTGGGAGCCCACCCTTTTCTGACATACTAAAACACTCATTATTTCGTTAGTTAACGCATGTTTTTAGTAATTGACATCGGCAACACCCGGCAGAAGGCCGCCATCTTCGACAAGCAAGGCGAAATTGTGGAATTGTACCAATGCCGCCAGCTTTCCCCCGAAGACCTGCAGCCCTTACTTGCCCGTTATGCGGTGAAGGCCGCCATCCTCTCCTCCGTGGGAAACACACACCCACAACTCTCTGAATGGCTCGCCGGCCAGGTGCACACCCTTACATTTTCCACCCACCTGCGACTGCCTCTGACCATCGGTTATCACACGCCCGAGACTCTCGGCACCGACCGCATTGCCGCTGCCATTGGAGCTAACGCTTTGTATGCCAACACACCCGTGCTGGTCATTCAGGCGGGCACCTGTCTGGTGACGGACTTCATCAGCCGCGACAACGAATACTTGGGTGGCAGCATATCCCCGGGTTTGCGGATGCGTTGCGCCGCACTGCCGCACTTCACCGCCAGGCTTCCGCTGGTGGAACCTGTCCAGTCCACTCCCATTACCGGACAAACCACCGAGGAGTCTATCCTGTCCGGCACGGTCAACGGTTTCCTCTTTGAAATCGAAGGCTTTGTCCGGCAGTATCAGGCCCAATATCCGGACCTGATCACGCTCCTGACGGGAGGTGATGTTCCGATGCTTTCAGGAATGATAAAAAATCGTATATTTGCCGCCCCAAATTTGGTTCTTTTGGGTTTGTTTAAAACCTTGATTTTAAATGTTTCTGAAACACAATAGGTTCGTATTTCTGGTCTTGCTTCTCCTGGGCTTTGCCCCCGTTCTTCGGGCGCAAAACGAGGTTAGTATGCCTTATTCGAGCTTCGGAGTGGGATTGCTGAACACCTCCTCCAACGGTCATCTGGATGGCATGGGGGGTGTTTCCTACGCCATGCAGAACCCCTACCGCATCAATTTCCGGAACCCTGCATCTTATGCCGCTTTTGATTCGCTCTCATTTGTCGCTGACGCTGCGGCATCCTTGTACGTGTCCAATATCCGGCAAGGGAACCTCACGCAGAAAAACACTTTTGCCAAAACCGGTTATCTCACCATAGGATTGCCGGTGACAGCCCACTGGCGCACGTCTGTAGGCATTGTGCCTTACAGTACGGTTGGATATGATATTGCTGACAAACAGAGCCTTGAAGATGTGGGCGGAGTGTCATACAACTATACGGGCAAGGGTGGCCTCAACCAGCTCTACTGGGGCAACGCTTTCCGTATCTGCAAGGGTCTTTCCATCGGACTGAACGCATCGTACATGTTCGGCTCGCTCTACTATTCCAGTAACACCTCCTTCGACGGCAGCAACTATTTTAACACATACATCCTCCATTCTTATCATATTGACGGCATTTATCTTTCCGGAGGTCTGCAATATTTGGTGAAAATCAAGGATGATCACACCCTCGGCTTTGGTGCCACGTATAGCAACTCCGCTTATATCTGGGCCAAAGAAAAAACTTTTATCAACTATTACACAGGCGATTATAGTACTACCACCACATACGACACACTCCTTTTGGACGAGCGTAAGGGTGGCCGGCTTATCCTTCCGCAGGCTATCGGCGGCGGGCTCTCATACACGTATAAGGACAAGCTGACCGTAGCCGCCGATGTGACGTGGCAGAATTGGGCAAAATACAGCCTGATGGGCCGCGGCGACTCCACCAAGAATGCTATTGTAACCTCCGCTGGAGTACAATTCATCCCCAATCCCCAGTCTGCCAAGTTTGGACAGCGGATGTCGTTCCGCTTGGGAGCCAAGTATTCCACCGGTATTTTTATGATACGCAATAAACCTGTCACTGAATTTGCAGTCTCTCTCGGCGTTGGCTTCCCCCTGACCACCTTCAACACACATTCATCTATCAATATCGCGTTGGAATATGGGAAAATGGGGACCTTGGACAACAACCTGATTCGGCAGAACTACTTCAGATGCACCTTAAACTTCACCTTGCAAGAGAGATGGTACCAACGTTTGAAAATGGATTAACACACAACTGAATATAAACCTATTTTAAAACATAAAGAGATGAAAAAATTAATTGTAGCCGCATTTTTGCTTTTAGCCAGCACATCCTTGTTTGCCCAATGCCCGTACAAATACGGTGCCACGGAAGAAGACTCGTTGAAATGTCTGGAACAGATGACCAATTTCAACATGTTTTACAAGGCTAAAAACTACACCGATGCCTACGAGGCCTGGCAGTACATCGTTCAAAAATGTCCTTGCGCATGGGACGGTATTTTCACCAATGCCCAGACTTTGTTCGATGCTCTCATTAAAGCTGAAAAGGATTCCGCCAGAAAGGAATTGTTGATTGATTCCCTGTTGTATTCCTTTGAGGTTCGAGGCAATTATTTCCCGAACAAGTTCAGCAAAGGCTATTGTATGGGTTTCAAAGCCTATAATACGTTAAAATACAGAGGAAAACAATTATCCAAAGATTTCAATCTCATCCAAGAAAACCTGGACCTGTTCATCCAATCCGTAGAATTGGAGAAGGAAAAAACACAACCTGCTATCTGGGATGCCTATTTCCGTTTGGCCGAACAGGTGACCAAGGCCACCAAGGACACCTCCATCGTGATTGAGTCCTACGGTCGTGCCACCGACTATCTGGGTATCTCCATCGACAACGCCCAAGTGCAGTACGAGAAGGCCGTCGCTGATATCGACAGCCTGACGGAACTCTACAACAAAGGCCAGCTGGACGGTGTCAACTACGACCGTCAGACGAAGGCTTTGGGTAAAGACACGGCCCGTCAGATGAAATACATTGTGAACTACAGGAAATCGTTGAGCAAGATTGAAAAGTCCATCACGCCGTATGCCTCCTGCCAGGTGTTGGAAGAGGTTTATGGCAAGAAGCTGCCGCAAATCAAGGATGACCTTTCCGCCGTTAACAAGATTGTCATCACCATGTCGAAGAGCGAAAATGGCGAGTGTGTCACCAGCCCTGTTTTCAAAGAGGCTCTGGAAATCTTGCACAAGGCCAACCCGAACCGCAGCTCCGCCTACTGGATGGGTAACCTCTCGCTGAGAAGCTTCACGAAAGAGAAAGACCCTGCCGAGTTGGATGCCGCCATCAACTACTTCACAGAAGCCGTGAGAATGAGCGAGACCAACGAGCAGAAGGGTGATGCAAACTACATGCTTGCTCTGGCTTATCAACTGAAGAACTCTTACGCCGAGGCCCGTTCCGCTGCCTACGCCGCTCTCAAAGCCCAACCCAATATGGGCAAGGCGTATATCCTGATTGGCGACCTCTACGCCAACTCCTACGGAAGATGTGGTGGTGAGGAAATCCCTGCCGCATGTGCTTGGGCCGCCGCCGACAAATATGCCAAAGCCGCTGCCGTTGATCCGAGCTGCGCTGAAAAGGCCAACCAGCAACGCGCCAAGCTGAGATTCCCGAGCAAGGAAGAACTCTTCAAACGCGGTCTCAATGCAGGATCTTCTTACCACGTTGGTTGCTGGATTCAGGAAAACACCACTGTCAGATAATAAGATATGACGACTTGGTTTCTTTCCCGAAAAACAAGTCCAATCGCAAAAAACATCATAACGGCCTTGTGCCTTATGATGTTTTTTGTTGGTTGTAATTCTTCGTCCAAGGAGAAACAGCTGTTGGAATACAACGGCCGTTACCCTGACGAGTCGGCGGAGAACATGGTGATTACCACCAGCGATTCGGGAAGGACCAGCTTCATCGTCAAAGCCCCGCTGATGAACAGCTATTCCGGGGATTCCTCCTATATGGATTGTCCGAAAGGCGTTACCATCATCTCGTTCAATGAAATGGGGCGGCGGCAGGCTATCCTTACTGCCGGATATGCCTGCGCTATCAACAACGCCATTTACAAGGCCTCCAAAAATGTTGTTATCTTTGATGTTGTCCAGGGCGACACATTGGAAACGGAGGAAATCAACTGGGACCAGCGCAATAAAACCATTTATTCCAATGTACTGGTAAAGCAGAAAAAGGCTGACGGTTCGGTCAATTACGGCGACGGGTTCACTGCCGACGAGCATTTCACCAAATACACGATTATCCATCCGCGCGGTGAAATCAACGGTTTTGACTTTTGATCCGGCGAACGAAGGAACTGCACTTTTTTCTCCCATCATTCCAATCAGAAAAATTTATCAACACCCCCAACGGTTTGATAACAAAAATTTTGTACTTTTGCCGCCCCAAAAAAGACGAGTTCTTTACAGGGATTATTATTAACATAATTATCTAAAAATTAAAATTTTATGGCAACAAGAATCAGATTACAGAGAAGAGGTAAAAAGAACCAACCTTTCTACCACCTTGTAATTGCGGATGGTCGTGCACCACGAGACGGACGTTTTATCGAAGATCTTGGTACTTACAATCCTCTGACCAATCCGGCAACGCTCAACATCAACTTTGACCGCGCCCTCTATTGGTTAGAGACCGGTGCCACGCCTACGGATACGGCCCGTGCGATTCTCAAACGTGAAGGCGTTTATTTGATGAAGCATCTCAGAGGCGGTATCGCCAAGGGTGCCCTCTCCGAGGCTCAGGCCCAGCAGAAGTTCGAGGCTTGGAAGAAGGAGAAGGACAGCAAGCTTAACAATGTGGCTATTGAAGAGCGCGACAAGAAACGCGCCATCGTCAAGGAGCGTCTGGCCGCCGAGACCAAGGTCAAGGAAGCCATGGCTGCCAAGATAGCCGCCCACAACGCCGAACTGGCCGCTGCTGCTGCCAAGGCTGCTCAGGAAGCTGCCGAAGCTGCCGCCGCAGAGGCTGCCGCTAATGCTGAGGAAACGGCTCCGGCCGAGGAAGCCCCCGCTACCGAAGAAGCCGCTCCCGCTGAAGCATAATGGAAAGCGAATTCTTCTATTTAGGCACACTGACCAAACCTTTCGGACTGAAGGGTGGTCTGTGTGCCTTTTTTGATACCGACCATCCCGAAAACTACCACAACCTCGCCGCCGTTTTCCTTGACTTGGACGGCGAGAAAATCCCCTTCTCCATCGAAAGTATCACTTGCCGCGGCAATAACCAGTTCATCCTCCAGTTCGAGGGGGTGGACGTCAACGAGGCCCGCGATCTGGTCGGTGTGGAGCTCTTCCTGCCCCTCAGCGACCTCCCCAAGCTGCCCGACAACCGATTCTATTTCCACGAAGTCATCGGCTTCACCGTCACGGATGCCGCAAAAGGTGACATCGGCAAGTGCCGCGAGTTTCTGGAAGTCAGCAACAACCCCATCATGGTGGTGGACCACGACGGCACTGAAATCCTCATTCCTGCCAGCCATCAGTTCGTCACACGCGTGGACCGTGACAACAGGGTTCTGCACATCAGCGCCCCGGAAGGCCTCATCGACGTATATCTGTCGTAAGTTGCGGATTGACATTTTCTTCATAAAACAACTCGATTTACCCTTTGATTATTGAACTTTTTTCCCTATATTTGCAGCCGTGTTTGACACGGTTTTTTTAGTCTATCAACAATACTTATATTATGAAAAAAATACTTGCCATCAATCCCGGTTCAACATCCACGAAGATAGCCATTTTCGAGGGTAACGAACAGAAATTCGTCAAGAACATCAAACATTCCACGGAAGAGCTTTCCGGCTATGCCACGATTGCCGACCAATACGAGTTCCGCAGGGATGTCATCATCTCGGTGCTGGAAGCCGAAAACATCGACCTGCACTCCATTGACCTGGTCATGGGTCGTGGCGGTTTGATCAAACCCCTGAAATCCGGCGTTTACCGCATCAACGAGCTTATGAAAGAGCATTTGAGGATGGGTTATAACGGACAGCACGCCTGCAACTTGGGCGGTTTGATTGCCGACAGCATCGCGAAATTCATCGGTCTGAAGGAGGCTTACATCGCTGACCCCGTGATTGTGGATGAGATGGAGGAAGTGGCCCGTATCACCGGCCATCCCGATTTCGAACGCAAGTCCATTTTCCATGCCTTGAACCAGAAGGCTATCGCCCGCATGTACGCCAAAGACAGCGGGAAGAAATACGAGGATCTGAACCTCATCGTCTGCCATATGGGCGGCGGTGTGAGCGTGGGTGCCCATCGTCAGGGGCGCGTCATTGACGTGAACCAGGCACTGGACGGCGAAGGTCCGTTCTCTCCGGAGCGTTCTGGAAGCCTGCCGATGAATCAGTTCTTAAAAGCTTGTTTCAGTGGTAAATACACTCAAGAAGACATGCAGAAGATTCTGGTGGGCAAAGGTGGTTATGTGGGATATTTCGGCAGCAACGACGCCTTGGCTGTTGAAAAAGCGGCCATTGCCGGCGACCCGAAAGCCGAGTTGTTGGAAGAGGCTTTCGCCTATCAGGTGGCCAAGCAGATCGGCGAGAACGCCGTGGTGCTTAAGGGCAAGATTGACGCCATCATTCTGACGGGCGGCATCGCCTACGGAAAGCCTGTCATTGCCCGCATCAAGCGCTATATTGACTGGATCGCCCCTGTGGCTGTATATCCTGGCGAGGATGAGATGGCTGCTATGGCCCTCAACGCCAACATGATCCTGAACGGCGAAGTGGAAGTGCAAGACTACGTCTAATGAGAATCGCGCTTTACAGCCGCCAGAATGGTGCGGGGGAGCAGGCCTTCATCCGCACGGTCATCGAACACTTGCAATCGCAACAATTCGACTTAATCATTCATGGCAACTGCCCGGAAGTGGGCGGTTGCCATGCTTTTTTCCACAACCATGAAGAGCTTTCCCGCCATTTGCCCATCGACTTTATGGTCTCCATCGGGGGCGACGGCTCCTTCATTGATGCGGCCAATCTGGTGGGAAATCTGAACATCCCGTTGGTAGGTATCAACACCGGGCGTATCGGTTTTCTCTCGGGCATTAAGAAAGACAATTTCAAGGAGTGTTTCCAGATGTTGAAAGAGTCCCGTTACTCGCTCGAACAGAGGTCGTTGCTACATGTGGACAGCAGTGAGCCGATGGCCTTGTCGGGTACGTTTGCCGTGAACGACATCACCATCAGGGCTACTGACACGGACTCCATCAGTGCCATCACCGTATGGGCCGACGGCCAGAAAGTCAATACCTACTGGGCCGACGGGCTGATTATTTCCACACCCACCGGCTCCACCGCCTATTCAATGAGCTGTGGCGGCCCCATCCTGCACCCGCAGTCGCAGGTCAACGTGCTGACTCCCATCGCTCCGCACTCGTTGAGTGTGCGTCCGCTGGTCATACCCTCCAACACGACGCTCACCATCGAGGTGGAAAGCCGCAACGGGCGTTTCACCCTCTGCACCGACACCCGAAAGGTTATTGTTGATAACCGGACTCGCCTGAGCATCCGGCAGGAGGATTTCCAGATCCAAACGGTACTTTTCCATAACAATAACTTTTACAACATCATACGGGAAAAATTGTTGTGGGGATTGGACAAACGCAACGCATAACATTTTTTCACATTATCAACACTTTTTTGTTTATTTTTTATGCGGACGGCCTTTTCAGTCTCGCCGCTAAATGCTATTTTTGTAGCTATTCTACAGTATTATAGCAGCCAAATGAGATACGTAAAAGCGATTACCCGTATTATATTGATTATCAGTGTCTTGATAATTATCATTTGGGCTATTGTATCTGTACCGAAACACCAATGTGAGAGCATAACCGTGGCCCCTCACACACAGAATGAGAGCCTGGTGCTCGGTCAGGCGGAGGTGGAGCGGATGTTGTCGGCGGACAGCATAGCCATCCTCGGGATGCCCATGAAGGACATCGACGTGGCGGCCATCACCCGCCTGTTGTCGGCGAATCCGTATGTGGAGAAAGTGAACTTCATCCACTTCTCGGGTAGCCGTCTGGTAGTTGACTACACGCTGAAGCACATCATCCTGCATGCCTTCAGCCAGGATGGCGACCAGTACTTCGTGGACGACAGCGGCTGTCTGCTGCCCTACACCGCCAAGATGCAGGACGATCTGCCCGTCGCCAACGGTCATATCCCCCAGCATTACAAACAGGGGGACACTGCCCGCGGCCGGCTCGCCGAGATGGTCAACATCGTCAATGCCATCCAAAAGGATGAGTTCTGCCAGGCGCAATTCCGGCAGCTCTACCTCAACGAACAAAACCAGATAGAGCTGGTGCCGGCCGTTGGAAGCCATGTGGTGCTTTTCGGGAATGACCAGAACATAGAGGAGAAGCTGGAAAACCTCAAGCTTCTCTATCAGGAGGGGCTGACGCGGAAGGGATTTGACACGTATGCGCAGCTGGATGTGCGTTTTAAGAACCGGATAATAGCAAAACGAAAATAAATTCAACTGTTTATGGAGAACGTTTACAACAATGACAACATGATCGTCGGACTGGACATCGGCACCACCAAGATCGCCACCGTTATCGGCTATCGGAACGAGAATGGGCAGATAGACATTATCGGCTACGGGAAAAGCGAGTCCACCGGTGTGGAGTTCGGCGAAATCCGCAACATCAACAAGACTGTCACTGGCATAACGCTCTCCACCAGCATGGCCAGTCAGCGTTCCAACCAGGAGATCAAAAGCGTGTATGTGGGCATTGCCGGCCATCATATCAAGACCAGCCGGTACAACCACCACCTCTTCCGTCAGGGAAAGAAGACCCCCATCACCAGCGAGGAGATTGAGAACCTGAAGAACGAGGTCTTCCGTGCCACGGTGCCTCCCGGCGAGGAGATTATCGACGTTATCCCGCAAAAATATCTCATTGACAAGGAACGTGTCACCTTCGAGCCCGTAGGCGAGCTCGGCAACGAGGTCATCGGCACTTACCAGCTCATTACGGGCAAGATTTCCGAAATCGACCGCATCAAGATGTGCGGCACTGAGTCGGGAATTCACTTGAATGACATCATCTTGGAGCCCATCGCCTCCGGCATGGCCTGCCTTACCGAGGAGGAGAAACGCCATGGTGTGGCACTGGTCGATATTGGCGGCGGCACTTCTGACCTCATCATTTTCGTGGACGGCAACCCGGTGTACACCAAGGTCATCGCCATGGGCGGCAACGTCATTACCCGTGACATCGCGCAGGTGTGCAAGATTTCCGAGGATGTGGCCGAGAAGCTGAAAATCTCCTACGGCACCTGCATTGTGGAGAAGAGCCATTCCAACAACCTCATCACCATCCCCAAGCCGCACGGACAGGAGCCTATCCAGATCAACGAGAACTATCTGGCGCAGATCATCAACAGCCGTGTGCAGGGTGAGATTCTCAGTGCCATCCAGAAAGAGATTGACAATTCAGGATACAAGGACCGTCTTTTCGCAGGCCTTGTCCTGACAGGTGGCGGCTCCAATCTCCGCCACATCAAGGAACTGTGCCAATACATGCTCCAGATGCCTACCCGCATCGGCATCCCCGACAACGGGTTTGCACATTCCATCCCCACGGAGTTGAAACAGCCGGCCTTCTCCACGGCCCTCGGCCTGCTCAAATACGGCATCGAGACCGAGGAGAACCTGCATCTGACCACTTCGGAACGAGGAACCACCCCCATCATTAACACGGATTCGGGTTCAGATCAGAAAGCCGACAGTCCCTCACGGTGGGGCATCTTCAAAAAAGTCCATGACTATCTTAAGGAAATGCTGGAAAACGTTTCCTAATCCCATATCATCCAAACCAAACCGAATCATTAACCTTTTTTAAGATAATTAAGAACAAAAACAGATATGACAGACAGAATTGACATTACAGCGGATTATGGCGCAAGAGAGAACTCTTCCATCATCAAAGTAATCGGTGTCGGCGGCGGCGGCAGCAATGCGGTCAAGCACATGTACAGCGAAGGCATCGTGGGGGTGGATTTTCTGGTATGCAACACCGACCAGGGGCATTTGAGCAAGAGCCCCGTTCCCGAGAAGCTTTTGTTGGGCACCGGCCTTGGTGCCGGCGCGAAACCCGAAATCGCCCGCCAATATGCTCTGGACAGCAAGGAGAAGATCATGGACTTCATCGGTCGTGAGACCAAGATGTTGTTCATTACTGCCGGCATGGGCAAGGGTACCGGCACGGGAGCCTCCCCTGTGATTGCTGAAATCGCCCATGAGATGGGCATCCTCACCATCGGTGTGGTTACCGAACCCTTCAAGTTCGAAGGATCCGCCCGCATCAAACAAGCTGAAAAGGGAATCGCAGAATTAGACAAATATGTTGACTCACTGATTGTGGTCAAAAACCAGAATATCCTCAAATTCTATCAGGAAGACACCTTGAGCAAAGCCTACAGCTATGCCGATGACGTGCTGAAGAACGCCGTCAAGTGCATCGCCGAGCTTATCACCGTCAACTACGAGCAGAACGTGGACTTCCACGATATTGAGACCATCATGAAGGATAGCGGCAAGGCCATGTTGGGTCTGGCCGTGGCCAGCGGTGCCGACCGCGTGGAACGTGTGGTGGACGACGCCCTCCGCTGCCCGCTGTTGGACAACCCCGTCATCGCCGACGCTCAGAACTTCCTCTTCTTTATCAGCTACGGTCCCGACAACGAGCTTAAGGTCTCCGAGTTGGAAGCTCTTACCGAGAAGTTCGAAACTGTCAAGAGTCCCGAAGCTGAGGTTATCTGGGGCCGCGGCGTGGACGAGAGTCTTGGCGACGCCCTCAAGCTGTCGGTCATCGTGACCAATTTCAACTCCCAGGCCCGCGAGATTCTGGAAAAGGAGCTCACCACGGTCGTCACTGACAGCAAGGAGACGGGTGATATCTTCAAGACCGACATCCAGATGGGCACAAAAGTGGAGGCCAGCAACGAATCTGTTGCTCCCAAAGCGGATGATTATGATACCCTGACCACGCCTCGTGAGGAGGCCAATGCTCAGCAGACTCCGAATGTTTCCATTTTCGATTACAAGGAGCCGGCTGTTGTCATGGAGCCGCAAATGCAACCTGCGCCGCAACCTTTCTTCACTCCGGGTAGTGGTCCCCAGCGCATTGAAGAATCCGTTGATCCTTTATTTCATGACGAGGAGGATTTCCAATACAAGATAGAGACCCCCGCCATCCTGCGCCAGACACAGGAGCGTGTGAGCACGCTGCAGACTACCGCCACGCCCACCATGGAATACACTCCCATGTACGAGGTAGCCAACGACCTCAGCGAGTTCTTCAGCGATTTGGCGGACTAAATAAGGGGAAAATTACCCGTTCACCACTTTATTGACGGTGAGCGGGTAGTATTGGTGTTCTAACTGGTGGATTTTCGTTTCAATTTCTTCCAGCGTTTCATGGTCCTCGGCATGGAAGGCGAACTGGTCGATGATGCGGCCGGTATCTACGCCTTCGTCCACAAAATGGATGGTGATGCCGAACACTTTCACACCATGGTTATAGGCATCCGCAATGCCGTGCGCTCCCGGGAAAGAGGGTAGTAGTGCCGGATGGAGGTTGATGATGCGCATGGGGAAGTTCTCCAACAGAACCTTGCCAATATAACGCATGTAGCCAGCCAAGACGATGTACTCCACATCCCGCTTGCGAAGCTCCTGCAGGATAGCCGTCTCGTACGCGACCTTTCCATCGTAATCCTTTGCCGAGAAGGCAAACACGTCAATACCATGGTTAACAGCCCTTTGCTCGGCCATGCAACCCGGTTTGTCGGTCACCAGAAGGGCAATGCGGGCATCCAGCGTATGCTGTTGCACCGCCTCAATCAGGGCTTGGAAGTTGGAGCCGAAGCCCGATGCGAATACTGCGATTGTATGCATTATTTCTTTTCTTTGTCACAGGGCTTGTCACCCTCTTGGGAACATTTATCCTCGTCCTTGCACTCACCTTTGCTTTCGGGACGAGACGGATATATCAGTTCGAAAGCGGCTCTTCTTTCATCCAAGGAGAGATTGTCCCAATTCGCCATAGCCTCTTCGAATTTGGCTTTGCGGGCTTCTCTTTCCTCTTGGGCGGCTTTCTGCTTGTCGTAGGCTGCCTTGCTCTTGTTCAGCAGTTCGGCCTTGCGTTCATCTGTCAGATTCTCCCAACTAACCCAATCCTCGCGATCCTGCATGCGCTGTTTCTGTTTTTCAGACATCTCTTGCTGTTCTGGGGTTTGGAGGGGTTCCTCTTTCGCTTTCTTGTTGCAAGATGCGAATACCAGGCAACAAGTCGCCATCAGAATCATTAACTTTTTCATTTTTAAAGAGTTTTATTTCAAAATAATAGAGGCGCAAAAATAGCAAAAAAACAAAAAAGTATAGTATCCAAAGTGTGATTTGTTTATCTTTGCCGCCTTAATTGAAAATTATGGCAACAACGAACTCTCAGAGAGGTTTCACCTCCAACCTTGGTGCGATTTTGGCGGCGGCCGGCGGTGCCGTCGGTTTGGGCAATATATGGCGTTTCCCCTACATGGTGGGACAAAATGGCGGCGGCGCGTTCCTGTTAGTGTACGTGTTTTTCGTCATGCTGATAGGTGTCCCGCTGATGATGACGGAGTTCATCATCGGGCGTCGTTCGCAGAGCAATGTGGTGGGTGCCTACCGCAAGTTGAGCAACGGCAGCAAAGGTTGGATGATGCTGGGCGTGTTCGGCATTGTGGCCGCCTTCCTCATCTACGCATTTTACAGCGTGGTGGCCGGCTGGACGCTCAACTACATCGTACTCTCCTGTAGCGGCGGCCTTGCCGGCAAGGACCCGGCAGCCATCACGTCCCTGTTCTCCGACTTCACGCAAGGCTCTTTCTGGCCATTGTTGTATCAACTGTTATTCCTGACGCTAACCGCCACCGTCATCACTATGGGAGTTCAAAAAGGCATTGAAAAGGTGAGCAAAGTGCTGATGCCCATACTCTTCCTGCTTCTTCTGCTCATGTGCGTGCGCTCGGTCACCCTCGACGGAGCGGCGGAAGGCCTTCGTTTTCTGTTCAAACCCGATTTCAGTAAACTCAATGGCACCTGCATACTTTCCGCTCTGGGGCAGTCGTTCTTTTCTCTCAGCATCGGCATGGGCGCCATGGTGACCTACGGCTCCTACATCCGCAAGCAGGACAAACTCTTCCCCACCAGCCTGTGGATTGCCGGCTGTGATTCTGTGGTGGCCATCTTAGCGGGCATCGTCATCTTCCCCGCTGTGTTCGCCTTCGGGATGAACCCGGCCAGCGGCCCGGAGCTCGTGTATATTGTGCTGCCCAATGTGTTCAACAGCATGCCAGCGGGCACCATCTTCGCCGTCATTTTCTTCGTGTTACTGGGCATTGCCGCACTCACCTCCACCATTTCCCTATTGGAAATCTTAGTGGCCTTTGCCGTGGAGGAGCTCCATTGGAAACGGCGCACAGCCTCCTTTGTCAGCACGTTGTTGGTCTTCGTCATCGGCGTATTCTGCACCCTTTCATTCGGCGTCCTGAAAGATTTCCACATCTTCAGCCGCACTATCTTCGATCTCTTCGACCTCCTCACCGCTTCCTACCTGATGCCCATTGGGGCCCTGCTGATGACCATTTTCTTGGGCTGGTTCTTCCCGAAGGCGGAAGTGCGCGACGAGCTCTCTAACGGTGGTGCCATCAAGGCCAAGGCGTTCGAGCTGTACTATTTTGTGCTGCGCTATTTAGCCCCGTTGGCCCTCATTATCATCATCATTTCCGGCATTATTGGGTAAGTAGAGACGCGATTCATCGCGTCTCAAAAACAAGAAAGGAGATTCCGCCGTCTTTCGTTTAGAGTTGAGAGTTTAGAGTTGAGAGAAAAAGCCAACGGCCAATAGCTAACGGCCCAACTCCCAATACCCTTACATCACCCCCCCCCAAAAAAAAAACGCCGTTAGGCGTTGCATATCTGTAGGAATAAGGCCGCCGCACACAATATCGCGGCGCGGCAGACGTGTGCCGCGAAGAAAAGGTGTGCCCGCCGCGAAAGGCATACATGTGCGAAAAGGCCAGAGGATTTTTCCGGACCTTTTTCTATTTGTTAGACAAAAAAAATGAAATTTCCATCTTTTTGGGGTGAAAATTCAATATATGGGGTGAATGCAGAAAAAATTTGACGAAAGTGATGGTACCCTCACTTTTTTCCAGTCCCATTTTCGAAAAGAAATGTATATCTTTGTCGCACGAAAAACAAAAAAAACAACTACTATAAAATTCAATGTCATGTTTAAAAAATTTACGTTTGTCCTTTTTTTAGTTTGTTTTGCTTTTATGACAGCTAAATCACAGACAAACTACTGGTCACTTACAGGAAACAGCAATGCCACATCCAGTTCTTTTATTGGGACAACCACTGCCGTCCCTTTCATAATCAAGACTAATAATATCTCACGTGTATGTGTGCCTTCAAATAACTATTATATAGGTCTTGGAACAGAATCTCCTGTTTCCAACCTTCATTTACATAACCCACTTCAAAAACCAACAAACAACAACCTTCGACTGACAAATAGCAGTACCGGTGCAACTGTACATGATGGATTTGTCTTTCAACTATCAGGAATAGAGGCTTCCATTCATCAATGTGAGAAGGCTAACCTCAAAATCATGAATAATGGGCATGGCTTGGTTGTTGACACGAACGGTTATGTGGGTTTCAATACGTCAAAGCCCAAGCAGAAGATTCACGTTGTGGATGAAAACATCTTGATTTCACGTACATCTGCTAAGGCTCCGGGCTCCACCAATGGATCTCTTCTATTTGGATCCGAGGTTAACAATACATGTCCTTACGGGTCTTGGGGAATTGAATACGTGAACAATGCCACGGACGGCTTTGGACTGAATTTTTGGAAAGTATGGGATTGTTATAACGCAGGATTCAATTATGGATTGTTCCTGTCCGACAGCGGGAATGTCGGTATTGGAACCAACACGCCATTGGCAAAGCTTACGGTCAACGGCAATATTTGTGCCAAGGAGGTACGTGTGTCCCTTGGCGGCAGTCCCTGCTGGCCCGACTATGTTTTTGAAAAGACTTACCCTTTGATGGATTTGCAGGATTTGAGAAATTTTGTGCTATCCAATGGACATCTGCCCGAGGTACCGACCGCTTCGGAAGTGCAACAGAACGGTGTGGACCTCGGAGATATGAATATGCTGCTGTTAAAGAAGATAGAAGAAATGACGCTGTATATTCTTGACCTTGAAAACAGGATTCAACAATTGGAGGAAAAGGAGGCAGAACGATGAAAAAAAGTATTTTGTTGTTGATTATGGCTCTGTCGTCGATCACATTGTACGCTCAAAATCCAAAAAACGACACCACAGGTACTTTCCCAACACATCTGGAGCGTTACTACGGCCGCCTTTATAATGGCGACAATGGAATGAAGATGGACAGGACATCTTTGCAAAACACCCTTTCCTCCGAAGACTTCACCCTGTATCGGAAAGCCCGCCGCGAACTCATTGCCGCCATCCCGCTGTGGACGTTGAGTGGAGTTTTCTTGACACTTGCAACAAACTGGTATTGTGCAATGATTGATCTCACTTATTTTCATGTACCATATTCCGATGCCGGAGGATCTTTAGTTTATTTTATTTTGGGCTGTTCAGCATTAGGTATGTCACTGATAACTTTCATACCCGCCATCATTCTCACATTGGACAGTTACAAGAAGTTGGACCATGTTGCTTCTTCCTATAATCAAAAATCCTATCCTGTTTCCCTGTCGTTCGGGCCGACACGCCACGGGGTGGGAATAACCTTGAATTTCTGAAACGATGAAAAAAAGTATTTTGTTCATAATACTGATAACCGCATCTACATGGTTCTTGTCAGCCCAAGACACGTTGGGTAAAACACATGAGGCTTCGCCTGTTCAATTGGAGCGTGTTCGCGGCCGATTGTGTGATAGGGAAACGGGTATGAAATTAGACAATACATCTTTATGTCAAATTCTTTCCCAAGATGACTATGCCCTTTATCAGAAGGCCCGCCGAAAGTACATTGCTGCCATACCTTTCTGGGCGTTAAGCGGAATTTGTTTGGGAGCGGCCACCTATTGGGGGTATGAAGCGATATCTTACCATGTATATTTCAAACACACGACGTTCCCGTATGACGAATACGAGTTTTATCCTGTAGATGATATTTTCTGTGGATGCTTTTGTGGATTTGCCGTACTCGTCTCAATAGTGTTTTTTACACCTGCTATCACACTGACACTCGACAGTTTCAAGAAGATTGACCGCGTTGCTTCTTCCTACAATCAAAAAACGAACCCAGTTTCCCTGTCCTTCGGACCGACACGCCATGGGGTGGGGATAACCCTGAATTTTTAGACAATGAAAACGAATATTTCAATCCTGTTCATCCTTCTATTTGGATGTATATGCGGTATGGCACAATCGGAGAACCAACCCCCAAAGAAGCATATAGAATACTATCATGCCATAGATGTAGGTGCCGGTTTTGGAATTCGTCTTTATAAAAATAATAATTCATGCACTCGGGGTGTGTCTGTCCGGGAAACTCATGGTATTCTTATCAGACAACATCTGGTTGTGGGACTGGATTTGGAGTTTAAATACGACAACATTTCCTTCAGACAGTACCAGCATGAAGCTGGATTCCATGCGCTTGGTTTTTCAACCGGCTTGAATTTGCGCTATCTTGTGCTAAAAAAATTCAAATGGTCCCCGTTGCTGATGCTTAATTGGAATGTAGGCATGTACACACAGGGCAAAAAAGACCAGAATCCAGTACGCTGGGAGGAGGTAAGAGGTGTTTATTACAACATCTCCTTCTTTTCGGGGTGCAATTATAGATTTAAAGATGGGAAAAGTGTGTATGCTCTTCTAGGCTGTGACATTAGCTACCCTGGTCCCGCAATGCGAATCGGAATCCGTTTTTAAATCAATACAATTCGAATTGAACGACAATAAACGTCACAATAAAAGAAACTTACATTTCTGAAACGATGAAAAAAAGTATTTTGTTCATATTACTGATAACCGCATCTACATGGTGCCTGTCAGCCCAAGACACGTTGGGTAAAACACTTGAGACTTCGCCTGTTCATCTGGAGCGTATTCGCGGCCGCCTTTATAATGGCGACAACGGAATGAGGATGGACAGGACATCTTTGCAAAACACCCTTTCCTCCGAAGACTTCACCCTGTATCGCAAAGCCCGCCGCGAACTCATTGCCGCCATCCCACTGTGGGTCCTGAGCGGAATTAGCCTGACGGCAGCAACATATTGGGTTTGCGATTTGATTTATGTTGAATATTTTATGGTGGGTGGGCCTCGACATTTCGAGGATTTAATTGATATGATTTTTGGAGGTTTTTGTTTTGGGGTTTCTATATTAGAAGTAATCCCTGCTCTTATCTTAACTCTTGACAGTTACAAGAAGTTGGACCGTGTTGCCTCTTCCTATAATCAAAAATCCTATCCTGTTTCCCTGTCGTTCGGCCCGACACGCCATGGAGTGGGGATAACCTTGAATTTCTGAAACGATGAAAAATAGTATTTTGTTTATAATACTGATAACTGCATCTTCATGGTGTCTGTCAGCCCAGACAGCCGTCACGATAGAGGAAAGCAGAAGGGCTGCCGTGAACTTTGCGCAACGATACCTGCAATATCATACTCTGGACGAAACCCGAATTGACACGGTTGTTGAGTTTCGGTCCGGGCCTGATTTGAGGATGAGGGAAATATCCTTTGATAACGGTTTGAGTGTTGTTCTTTCCTCGTGGAAGAATTGTCTTCCTGTATTGATGTACACCACCGAAGGCGGAAGACTGCTGTCGGACACAGTCTCCATTCCCGAGGGATTGAAATATTTTATTCGGGGTTACAGTTTCTCCATTGGATATATGGTTGACAGCCTTCGGCACCAAGAGGAGCACCCGCAATGGTCTGAGCTGTTGGATCCGTCCGCAGAAGTTATCCGCACAACCAATACAATTTACGGACCCTTTTTAACTACAAAGTGGGACCAAACAAAAGATATCTACAACACATGTGAATCTTTTAATTATTTTGTAAAAAAATCCTATCACATATGTTCTTGTGCGAGCGTGAGTGGAAGGAAATGTCCCACGGGTTGTGTGGCCACGGCCATGGCGCAAATCATGAACTATTGGAAGTATCCTATCTATAGACCCAATAGGATGGAACCGTATGATTGGTGTAATATGGTGGACCTTTTGGGACTGTACATCGATTCTAATGGGGTTCTTCTTATTAACCCTAATTTTGAGAATGAGCGCAACGCCATCGCCCGTTTGATGGCAGATTGTGGAGAAGCGGCAGATATGGATTATTGTATAGGAGGTTTATCGTGTCAATCATTCACCACCCCTATTAAAGCGCGCAATGCCCTTGTGGACTCCTTCGGTTATCATCCGGATGCTGTACGATTGATACGATCGGATTATTCAACGTCTTCATGGAAAAATCTGCTAAAAGGAGATTTAATTATGGGAATGCCTGTATTATATGCGGGAATGTCCTATTATGCAAGCAATTATAACACGGGAGCCCATGCCTTTGTCTGCGACGGATATAACAGTGCTACGGACATGTTTCATTTCAATTGGGGGCATATAAGCGGAATTGATGCATGGTGTACGATTGACAGTATTGTTGAGCACAACGGTGACGGGAACTATAACTGGAATCATCTGGAGCGGGCTGTGTTCAACATCTATCCGGCCACAACGCAGGACTACTGCAATTTCATTTTGCCATTAGAGCAATATTACGATGATTATTACAATATACAAGGAAACACCTCGCCGGTATCGTACAACAATGTGCCCCACGCAGCCGCGGTGCTCCTAAGTTCGGCCAACAACAGTGCATTCCCCTCGTCATGGCATATAATCCCCTCGGGAGCCTCTTCCGAATACGCCGCCCACAAGGAAATCGTTTTACGCGATGGTTTTCATGCTGCGCAAGGAAGTGATTTTCATGCTTATATCACCCCATGCGCATCGTGTGATGACACACCATCACGTTTTAACCCAGCACAAATCATGGAGAACAGGAGCCAAAGGCTAACGACGGACCAAAACACATTGCACAAAACACCAACCGTAAAGGATTACGTTCACATCTACCCCAATCCCACACAGACACAGGTTACAGTGGTCAGTGAACAGGGAATAGTGAATAGGATACGGCTTTACGATGTATATGGGAAGCTGTTGAAAACAGTGAATGTGAATGCCAACATGGCGGAGGTGGATGTTCGGGAGTTGTGTGCGGGCGTGTATGTGCTGCGCGTGGAGACGGACAGCGGCGCAGTGGTAAAACGCGTGGTGAAACAATGAAGATTAGAGTTTAGAGTTTATAGTAGAGAAATATATATGCCAAAAGCCAACGGCCAATAGCTAACGGCTAACCCCCACCCCCCAAGCCCAATTCCCAACACCCCTTAACTCCCCCAAACCAACATTTCCACGAACAAATTCCAAAATATCGGATTTTGTAGTATCTTTGCACGCTTTTAATAAATGAGAATATGCGCAACTTATCTCTTGTAATCCTCTTGGCATGGATATGCTTGACCGTCAGTGCCCAAGATACGGTTAAGACCTATTGGAAAAACAACAAACTGATGTCAGTGGGTGTGGAGGCCCAAGGCCTGGAACAGGGCCATTGGGTCTATTATCACATCAATGGGATGAAATGGACCGAGGGCGACTACCGCGACGGGAAGAAGGTGGGCGTGTGGAGAGTGTGGTTCGACAACGGAAAGCTGGCCCAGGAGTACAACGCCGAAAACGGGCCCTTCACCAGCTGGTACCAGTCTGGCCAAGTGGAGTCGAAAGGCCAGTTCGCCAACGGCAAGCGAAGCGGTAATTGGACGTTTTACCACACCAATGGCAAGTTATTCAAAGAGGTGACGTATGTGGCTGACAGCGTGGACGGTCCTGTGACGGAATACTTTGATGACGGGGCCAAATATTTTGAAGGCTCCTACAAGATGGGCGAGTTGGACGGCTACGCATGCTGGTGGACCCGCAACGGCCAGAAAGATATGGAAGGCTCGTCTGTGAAAGGCTTGCAACAGGGCGAATGGAAATTCTACCACGAGAACGGCACGCTCGGCAGCCGGGGCAATTTTGAAAACGGATTGCAACACGGCGAGTGGGTCTATTATTATGAAAACGGAAAAGTCTGGAAAAAAGGCAATTATGTGAACGGCAAACGCGAAGGCATCTGGAAAGCTTGGTACGAGGACGGTCGCCTGCAGCGCGAAGGGCCTTTTGCCCACGACAAGGAAAACGGCCTCTGGACCGCTTATTACCACAACGGCCAAACCCAAGACAAAGGCACCTTCAAGGAGGGTGAAATGGATGGCCAGTGGCAAGGCTGGTACGATGACGGTAAACAGAAATACATCATCACCTACAAGCAAAACAAATGGAATGGCCCCTACACCTATTTCTGGGAGGAGAACGGCAAGATGTCGCGTAAGGGCACCTATAAAGACAACCTCAAGAACGGCACTTGGACCGAGTATGCTCAAAACGGGAAGATTGTCGCCAAAGGGAAATACGCCAACGACCTGAAAGAAGGCAAATGGGTGTTCTATAATGTGCAGGAGGTCAAGGTGCGTGAGCAGAATTTTGTTCACGACATCCCCAACGGCACCTTCACCGAATATTACAATAATGGTAAAAAGCACTTCCAGGGCCAATTCAAGAATCATCTGCGCGAAGGGAAATGGTCATGCTGGAAACCCGACGGCAGGCTGCACTACAGTGCCCAGTTCTCCAATGGGAACAAGGTGAGGGACATCTTTGTTTCAGATCCCAAATCCAAGCCCTTCTAACATGGGGAAGAAACACATCTCGATTTCGGAATTCATGAACGCGTTAAACCAGAACATGGAAAACATCAACATACGGATATTCCATTTCAACCCCATACAAGTCAATACATTGGTGTTGTATGACGGCACGGGCGAAGCTATCCTTGTGGATCCGGGCAACTGCCAGTCGTATGAAGATGCCCAACTGGAAGAGTTCGTCCGGCAGCACAAGCTGACTGTCAAGGCCATCGTGAACACGCACCCGCACATCGACCACATTGCCGGCAACAATTGGTGCCACCGTACGTTTGGGGCGCCTGTCTGGTGTCACGAGGCAGGGATGCCCATCTACAACAAGTCGTACGCCTACGCGATGGCGTTCGGGCTTTCGGTCGATGAGATGCCGCAGCCGGACCGTTATCTGCACGAGGGTGACGAGGTGCGTTTCGGCAAGCAGACGCTGCAAGTGCTGTACACGCCGGGCCACTGCGACGGCAGCATTTCCCTCTACGATGCCGCTAACGGGTACGTGATCTGCGGCGATCTGATTTTCGAGGGTAGCGTGGGGCGCAGCGACCTGCCCACCGGCAACGGACGTCTGCTGATTGAGATGATCAAAACCAAAATCCTCACCCTCCCGGACGAGACGAACATTTACCCCGGCCACGGCGGTCTCACCACGGTCGGCAACGAGAAACTGTATAATCCTTATTTAGTATAAAGAATATGAAAATCACAGACTCCATCAATGTGATACCCAAACTATCGGAAGATCAGCTGACGGCGCTCTCCGACAGCTATCGCTCACTCTTGCAAAACATTGGCGAAGACCCCCAGCGGGAAGGCCTCATCAAGACGCCGATGCGGGCCGCCAAATCCCTTGACTTCCTCACCCACGGCTATCGCCTGGACCCCAAAGCCATTCTTAAAAGTGCCTTGTTTCATGAGGATTACAAGCAGATTGTGGTGGTGAAAGACATTGAAATATACTCGATGTGCGAGCATCATCTGCTGCCCTTCTTCGGGAAAGCGCACATCGGATACATCCCCAACGGCACCATCGTGGGGTTGAGCAAGATCCCCCGTGTGGTGGAGTGTTTCGCCCGCCGTCTGCAACTGCAGGAACGCCTCACCACCCAGATCAAAGACTGCCTCCAGGAGGTACTGAACCCCCTGGGCGTGGCCGTCGTCATCGAAGCCCAGCACCTCTGTATGTCTATGCGGGGCATCCAGAAGCAGAACTCCGTGACTACCACATCGGAATTTACCGGGGCCTTCCTGAAAAACGAGAACACCCGCCAGGAATTCATGCACCTCATCGGAGCCGACCTGCATTAGAGAATCACATCAACACTCTTTTTACGCAAACGATGACGGCGGGGACGGCGCCCCCGCTTGGCCCATCGGTAACGTTCCGCCTGGTAGCCGATGGACACATCACTCACATACGAGATCATCCCCTCATCCTGTTCGTCCGGGTCCTTCAAAATACAGACAAGCGGTTTGCCCACCCAGTCCGGCGGCAGGCAAATGGTTAATGTGTCTTTTTTCGGAGTAAGGATTAGTTTTTTCATCTGTTTTAAGAGACTTTTATGATTGCAGTTTTTCAGTGTCATTTGTTTGAAAAAATACATTTTCCGACTTATCTCCAACACAAATGCCCTGTTTCCCTACAATCGGGTGCAAAAAATAGAACTTTGTTTTTAACATATTTGTATTCAGTATGTTAAAACACAAATATAGAAAAAACTCTGTCGTTATGGTTGTTTTTTCGTTTTTATTTAAAATTATAATTAACATAATGATTATCAATAAAATATAATATTACAGCAAAAAAAATAAAGGGAATGGATAGAGTGTAATGAAAAAATCGTACTTTTGCAGCCGCTAAAAGCGAAAGGATGTCCCAGTAGCTCAGCAGGTAGAGCACATCCCTTTTAAGGATGGGGTCCTGGGTTCGAATCCCAGCTGAGACACCAGACAGGCAGCAGATTTGCTGCCTGTTTTTTTATGCCCGTTGCAAACCAAATGTTTTTTGTACTTTTGCGCTTTCTATGGAAAAGTTGCTCGAAATCACGAATCTGGCGCTGGAGATGAAGCGAGATGAGGAATGGAATCCCATTCTTCACGGGCTTTCGTTCCACATCGGACGGGGCGAGACCCTTGGTGTGGTGGGCGAATCGGGATCCGGCAAGTCGGTGACGGCGCTGTCGGTGATGCGTCTGCTCAACGCCTCCATCGCACGCTACCCCGACGGGCAGATCCTGTTCCACGACCCTGCCCAGCCCGACACGACAGTCAACCTGTTGCGCTGCGCGGAAAATGAGATGGAGCGTATCCGGGGCAACAAGATCGCCATGATTTTCCAAGAGCCGATGACCTCGCTAAACCCGGTTATCCGGTGCGGGCAGCAGATCACGGAGCAGATGCTTTTGCACACCCGTATGGACAAGGAGGCCGCCCGCCAACACGTCATCGAGCTCTTCAAGGAGGTGATGCTCCCGCGCCCAGAGCAGATTTTCGATTCCTACCCGCATGAGCTTTCCGGCGGGCAGAAGCAGCGCGTGATGATCGCCATGGCCATGAGCTGCCAACCCGACCTGCTGATTGCCGACGAGCCGACCACCGCCTTAGACGTGACCGTGCAGAAGGGCATCCTCGAACTCATCCGCAAGCTGCAAGCCAAATACGGCATGAGTGTCCTCTTCATAACCCATGATTTAGGCGTGGTAGCGGAAATCGCCGACCGTGTGCTGGTGATGTACAAGGGGAACATTGTGGAAGAAGGCTCTGTAAGGGACCTGTTTTTAAATCCAAAACATCCTTACACACAAGGGCTTCTGGCGTGCAGACCCTCTATGCGCGTGCGCCTGCGCCAGCTGCCCACCGTGGACGACTTCATGCAGCACAGGCAGGAGGGCATTCGCGAAACCTTCGATAAATTATGTGTGTCCACGGAAGAACGGCAGTCTTTCCATGCGAAACTGTATGCCGAAAAGCCGATGATTTCCGTTCGCAATATCTCCAAACTGTACCCTGTGCGCAAACGGAAGCTATTTGAAAAACGACAATATGTGCAGGCATTGGAGAACATCACCTTCGATGTTTATGAGGGAGAAACGCTCGGACTGGTAGGCGAATCCGGTTGCGGCAAAACCACTTTAGGACGCTGCATGATTCGGCTGATAGAGGCTACCTCCGGGGAGGTCCATTACCGCGGCACCAACCTGATGAGCCTCAACAGTGCCGATATGCGTCGTATGCGCAAGGAATTGCAGATTATCTTGCAAGATCCATATTCATCGTTGAACCAGAGACTTACTGTTGGCGATGCGCTCATTGAGCCTATGCGGGTGCACGGCATTGGCCAAAATGACAAGGAGCGGCGTGCGAAAGCCATCGCCCTGCTGGAACGGGTAAACCTCAACGAGTCGCACTTTTACCGCTATCCGCACGAGTTCTCCGGCGGCCAGCGCCAGCGTATTTCCATTGCCCGCGCCCTGGCTGTCAATCCGCGCTTCATCATCTGTGATGAATCGGTCTCCGCCCTCGATGTGTCCGTACAGGCCCAAGTGCTGAATCTGCTGAACGAGTTGAAGCAGGAATACCACTTCACATACATTTTCATCTCGCATGACCTCTCTGTGGTCCGCTTCATGTCGGACCGGATTGCCGTCATGCAGAACGGCCGCATCGTGGAAATGGATAATGCCGACACCATCTGCGACCATCCGCAGACGGATTACACCAAGAAACTGATTGGGGCCATCCCCAAAGGAATAGAACCAGATATTGACTGAAGCTATGAATGAAATTATCCAAGAACCCATAACAGAATATGGCAATAACAGCCAACCCGAAGAGGTTACCCGTCGCTGGCAGCCGGTGCGCGTGCTGAAAACAGTGCTTCGCCTGTTGTTAGGAGCCTTTTTAATCACCACGGGCATCTTGAAACTGCTCTCTATCGACAGTTTCGAACTGTACATATACAGTTTTCATCTCTTCAACTATCTGTTATGCACTATAGTGGCGCGCTTGGTCATTATGGCCGAATTGTTGCTGGGGGCCTTTCTCATCTTGAAAATCCTGTACAAACCGGTATGGTGGACGACTATGGCTATGCTGGCGGGTTTCACCTTCCTTCTGATTTATGTGGCTCTTTTCCGGCAGGATACCAACTGCCATTGTATGGGTGATTTAGTGGAGCTGAATCCTACCTGGTCCATCCTCAAGAACATCATAACCATGGCGTTGATGCTGCTGATACGGAAAGATGAACCCGCCCGATTCAAAGGCTGGAAAGCCGTCGGGATTGTGCTGGCCGTAGCCGCCTTCGCCGCACCCTTTGGCTTGTTCCCCATGGACTCCGTCTGGAATCTTTTTGACCGCGACGGGCAAACCATCAACGAACCCCGTTTCGAGGAATTCATGCAGGACACCATCGCATTATCCTTGGATATTGATGAAGGCAATTATGTCTTAGGTTATGTGGCTGCCGGATGTAAATATTGCAAAACCAGCGGTAAAAAACTCAATTCCATCGTTGAAAACAACCATTTGGACACCAACAAGGTTATCTTTTTCATCTGGGGTAAAGATGAGAGCATCCAAAAATTCAAGGAGGAGAGCGGTGCCACACATTTCCGGTATGTCACCATTGACCCCTTCACCGCTATTGAGGTGGTGAACGGCCAATTTCCAACCTTCCTGTATGTACATGACGGGAAACAGATTAAGGCTGTTGATATCCGCAGCATGGTGGAATCTGAGGTGGTGGAACATCTTTCAAAATCCAACTAACGACATTATCCATGAAGCGACCACTGAATCAACAGAAGACATTCGATATTTTCCATTATTATCTTAAAAACGGTTTTGACCATACAACCGATGAGATTGTGGCCGCCATGGGCATCAGCCGTAAAACCTTTTTCAACCGTTATGAGGGGAAGGCCCAATCGGTGGAGATTGCACGGCAGTTCTGGCACACGTGCATTCAGGATCGCATTCGTGAAAAAAGTCTGGAATGTAACCATCCGGTGGAGGAGCTGCTTCTGTTTATATGGGAGATGCGCAACATCCGGAAAACCGAAGAGACCTTTTTTCAGTATGCGCTGCAGCACAAGCTTTTCACCTCGGACGACTCTCCCTTTATGAGCATTTTGAGCACATTGATTCAAAAGGGAATACGGCAATATCATTTCCAGGAGGACATCAATATTCCCCTATATTCCACCTTTTTCCTGCACAATGTATGTGTGGAAGAGGATTTGGGCTTGAATCAGGACCAGATAATCCGTTACCTGCTTCTTCCTTTGCTCACGGAGCGCGGGATGGAGCTGTTGAACGATGTGGATATGGCTTATCTCTTTAGCCTTCCTCAATAAGGCGGAGCACCTCTTGAACGGCATCAGGCACGCCGGCGGGGTTCTTGCCGCCCGCCATGGAGAGCGTGGGTTGTCCGCCGCCACCGCCTTGGATAAGCTTGCCGGCAGCACGCACCAGCTTCGGGGCCTCAAAGCGGCCTACCAGATCGTCGGAAACCGCCACCGCCAAATTCGGCTTGTTGTCAAACACACTGCCAAACACCACGATACGGTTGGGTCTCATGCGCAACATGAAAGCCGCATTACGCAGGATGTCAGGACTAAACGTAGTCGTTTGTGCAATCACCTGAATGCCATTGATGTATTGGGCCGCCTGTTCGGATTCCTTGCAAAAATCCAAAACTTTCTGTTTTTCAAAACCTTCGATCTTATGACGAAATTGCTGATTGTCGTTGGTGAGTTTCTGGATAGCTTGTTCGAGGTTGTTGGAACCGAGCATCTCCTTGATATGCTTGATGAGGTCCTGGTTGGCATACACGATAGCCTCTGCGGCGGTGCCAGTGACGGCCTCGATACGGCGCACGCCAGCGGCCACGGCCCCTTCTGACAAAATCTTGAAGAACCCGATGTTACCGGTGGCGGACGTGTGCGTGCCTCCGCACAACTCCACGGCATCGCCGAACTGGATTACCCGCACGAACTTACCATATTTCTCGCCAAACAAGGCGATAGCTCCTTTGGCACGGGCCTCCTCAATAGGAATGTCCACATGCTCTTGCAATGGCAGATTCTTACGAATCAATGCGTTAACCATCTTTTCGGTTTGGATGATTTCCTCCTCGGTCATCTTGGCAAAATGCGAGAAGTCGAAACGAAGGCGCTCGGAAGCCACCATCGAACCCTTCTGCTCCACATGGGTGCCGAGGACTGCCCGCAACGCATGGTCCAGCAAGTGTGTGGCCGAGTGGTTGTTGGCCGTCATCTGGCGCTTGACCACATCGATCCTGGCGGTCAGCGGAGCCTCCATGTTTTCGGGCAGACGGGTCGTGTGATGAATGGTCAGATTGTTCTCTTTGGTGGTATTATAAACCTCAACGGCGTCATTCACACCCTCCAAGATTCCGGTGTCGCCCACCTGACCGCCGGATTCGGCATAGAAGGGCGTTTTGTCCAGCACCACCTGGAAATAGGTCTTGCCCTTGGCCGACACTTTCCGGTATTTGACCACGCGACATTCGCACTGATTTTCGTGATAGCCAACGAATTGGGTCGGGGTGTCCGTATGGATCAGCTCCACCCAGTCGTCAGTAGTGACAGCGGCGGCGGCGCGTGAGCGTTCCTTTTGTTGTTGCAGGCCGCGTTGGAAGCCTTCCATATCCACATTTTTGCCCTTTTCAGAAGCCAGCAGCTGGGTGAGGTCCACGGGGAAGCCGTAGGTGTCGAACAATTCGAAGGCGAAGTCGCCGTCAATTTGGTCGCTGTTGGACTTGGCCACATACTCTTCAAAACGGTTGATGCCCTTGGCCAAGGTCTTCAGGAAAGATTGCTCTTCCTCCAGCATGATGCGTTGGATAAGTTCCTGCTGCCGTTGCAGTTCGGGGAACTGATGTCCCATCTGGGCCACGAGGTCCGGGACGAGGCTGTACATGAAGGGATCCTTGAAGCCCAAGAAGGTGAAGCCGTAGCGGATGGAGCGGCGGAGAATGCGGCGGATGACGTAGCCGGCTCCCGTGTTGGAGGGCAGCTGGCCGTCGGCGATGGCGAAGCTCACGGCCCGCAGGTGGTCGGCCACCACGCGCAAGGCAATGTCCGTCTCCGTCTTGTCACCATAGCGGACGTTGGCACTGACAGCAATCTTTTGGATGATAGGCTGAAACACGTCCGTATCATAGTTTGATTTCTTGTTCTGCACCGCCATGCAGAGGCGCTCGAAGCCCATACCGGTATCCACGTGCTTGGCTGCCAGTGGTTTAAGCTCGCCGGAGGCCACACGGTTGAACTGCATGAACACGAGGTTCCAAATCTCAATCACCAGTGGGTTGTCCTTGTTGACCAACTCATGGCCGGGCACCTTGGCCCGCTCGCTGTCATCACGCAGGTCGATGTGGATTTCCGAACAAGGGCCGCACGGGCCGGTGTCGCCCATCTCCCAGAAGTTGTCTTTCTTGTTGCCTTTCAGGATGCGGTCTTCGGGAAGATGTTCCTTCCAGAAGTCGTAAGCCTCCTGGTCAAATTCGGTGCCGTCTTTCTCATCGCCTTGGAAGACAGTGGCATACAGGCGGTTTTTATCCAATTTCATCACCTCGGTGAGAAACTCCCACGCATAGGCGATAGCCTCTTTTTTGAAATAATCGCCAAACGACCAGTTGCCGAGCATCTCAAACATGGTGTGGTGGTACGTGTCGCGGCCCACCTCTTCCAGGTCGTTGTGTTTGCCCGACACGCGCAGACACTTCTGCGAGTCGGCCACGCGGGGATGTTCCGGCTTCTGATTCCCTAAAAAGATGTCCTTGAACTGGTTCATACCGGCATTGGTGAACATCAGCGTAGGGTCGTTTTTGATGACCATCGGGGCGGAAGGAACGATGGTATGTTCTTTGGAATTAAAGAATTGCAAAAATGCGTTGCGAATTTCGGAAGAAGTCATAAAATTGCTGGTTTTAAGAGGCGCAAAGATACAATTTTAATCGTATCTTTGCGCCCGTCTTTAAAATCCTTACACAATGGCAGCTATTACCCATACAGAATTCAATTTCCCGAATCAGAAAAGTGTTTATCACGGCAAGGTCCGCGATGTGTACAATATTAATAATGAGGTGCTGGCCATGGTTGCATCCGACCGCATTTCCGCCTTTGACGTCATCCTGCCCAAGGGTATTCCCTGCAAGGGTCAGATTCTGAATCAGATCGCCGCCCGTTTTTTAGATGCCACCGCCGACATCTGCCCCAACTGGAAGTTAGCCACCCCTGACCCTATGGTGACGGTGGGTGTTCTTTGTCAAGGTTTTCCGGTGGAGATGATTGTGCGCGGCTATCTGTGCGGCAGTGCCTGGCGTTTCTACAAGAATGGCGGTCGCAACCTGTGCGGAAACATCCTGCCCGAAGGGATGCGCGAGAACCAGAAATTCCCCACGCCCATTATCACCCCTACCACCAAGGCTGAACAGGGCGAACATGACGCTGATATCTCCAAGGAGGAAATCCTGGCTAAGGGTCTTGTTAGCCCGGAAGATTATGCCATTATTGAAGATTACACCATGAAGCTCTTCCAGCGCGGCACCGAGATGGCTGCCAAACAGGGTCTCATCTTGGTGGACACCAAATACGAGTTCGGCAAAGCCGGCGACAAGATCTACCTCATCGACGAAATCCACACGCCCGACTCTTCCCGTTATTTCTATGCGAAAGGATACGAGGAGAATTTCGCCCAAGGCAAACCTCAAAAGCAGTTGTCAAAGGAGTTTGTGCGTGAGTGGCTGATGGCCAACGGTTTCCAAGGCCAAGAGGGCCAGCAGGTGCCGGAGATGACCCCCGAAGTGGTGAGCGGCATCACGGAACGTTATATAGAATTGTATGAAAACATCACCGGGGAGAAATTCGTGCCGGCTGACACCGAAAATGCCGCCGATCGGATTTACCAGAATGTGATGCAGTGGCTTCAGAGCCGGTAGTTTACCGGTTTTCTTTTTTCAAAGCTTCATTAAAACAATGACGACAAAGGGGCTCATACGCCTCTTTCTCGCCCAGGAGCACTTGTCCGTCACCGGCCACAATACGATGGGAGTATTGGGCCAGGTCGCCGCAGTGGGTGCAGATGGCGTGCTGCTTGCTCACATACTCCGCCACCGCCATCAGCTTCGGCATCGGACCGAAGGGATTGCCCAAGTAGTCCATATCCAACCCGCTGACAATCACACGGATACCAGCGTTTGCCAACGTATTGCACACATCCACGATACCTTCGTCGAAAAATTGGATTTCATCGATGGCCACCACTTGCACCGATTCCATATTCACATACAGCAGAATTTCCGAGGAGTTGTGGACGGGCGTGGAGACCATCGAGTTCTCGTTATGCGACACCACATCCACCTCGTCGTAGCGGGTATCGATGGCGGGCTTGAAAAGTTCAATCTGTTGGTTGGCAAACTCCGCACGGCGGATGCGCCGGAGCAACTCCTCCGTCTTTCCGGAAAACATTGACCCGCATATCACCTCAATCCATCCCCGTTGATTATTTCTACTCGCTTTATTTTCTAAAAACATGCGCCTGTTTCGATTAAAAGAATTTTGTATTTTTGTCCGTTTTTTCGGAACGGCAAAATTATAATAATTTGTCTTTCCAACAACCATTAATTCTTACTAAAATGCAGAATAGTTTTGCACAAATCATCGAAATTCTTGACAACCTTGAACTTATATGTGGCGAAATGCCCGTCATGCCCCCCATTGAGCGGGATGCCGTTCTGGAGCGTCTCCGTCACATTTATGTGGAATTGCAGACGAAAAAGCCCGTTCAGGAGACATCGTCGGAGCCGGAAATTGCGGTGGAAGTCCCCGTTCCGGCAGCGCCGCAAGCTCCCGAACCGGAACCGCAAGCGCAAGATGAACCGCGCGAATATGCTGTGCATCCGGGCTTGAAGGAGGATGTGGACCTCTTTTTCGACACGGAACACGAAAGCTACCAGCCGAAAGAGGAAGAACCTGTTGATGTGCAGATTGTGGAGGATGTAAAAGAGGAGATTCCGCAGCCGGTGGCTGAAACACCGCAACCTGTAGAGAAACCGGCAGAACCTGAAAAGGAAATGCCCAAACCCGAGGAGAAGCCTGTTCAGCCGGAAGTGACTATATCCGAGCCGGAAGCGAAAAAGGTAGTGGAAGAACCAGTACGTCCGAGCGAGCCCGAGCGAGTGCCCACATCCAAGCCCAAACGCGATGACCAGATAGAGCCGGAATCCCTGTTTTCCAACGAAGAGGACGATTTGCTGCAATTCATCCCGAGGCCCAAACGACACGAGCAACCCGAACCGGCCCCCAAAGCTCCCGTAGCCCAACAGGCTCCTGCGGCTCCGGCAAAACCCGAACCGGCCAAGGCCGCTCCGGCACCTGCCGTCAAACCCGAACAAGAAGAGAAAAAGCCTCTTAGTGCTTCTGCTCCCCAGCGTTCGCTGAACGACCTGTTCAACGAGCAGAAAGAGGACCGCTCGCTGAGCGCACAGTTCCAGCACGCGAAAGTCCAAGACCTGACGAAGGCCATCTCCATCAACGACAAGTTCACCTTTATCAAGGAGTTGTTCCAAAACCGGGGCGAGGAGTTCAGCGCGGCCATACAAAAGCTCAACCAGTGCGCCAACCTGGAGGCGGCGTTCGATTGTCTGGAAAACTATAAGAAACAGTATTTCTGGGATTCCACCTCCACTGCCTATCTGGCTTTGTGCGACCTTTTACGTCGGAAATTCATGTAACGGTTTATGAGCAGGGGATTTGTAAAAGAAGGAGATCAGGAGGAGGTTCCGTTGGTGCCGCCGCGTGCCTTTTTGCCCGCCGGAGTGGTCAACTATGTGACGCCCGCCGGTATGGAGCAGCTGCTGCAGGAACGGGAAGATCTCTTGCGCGAGCGTGACGGCATCCGTGCCGACGGGCAGGAAACCGATGCCCGCGTGACGCGTAACTTTCTCAACGCCAAATTGGAACTGTTGGAAAACCGCATCAAAATCGCTAAAGTGATGGAACCCAAGAAGACGGGTGAAATCGCGTTCGGCTCCACGGTGACGATGTGCATGGGCGGCAACGAGCTGCAGATCCAGATCACCGGCGTGGACGAGGCCGCCTCCTCCAAAGGCAAGGTGCCCTTCACCTCCCCGATGGCCAAAGCCCTCTTCGGCCATCATCCTAACGACATCTTCGACATACAGCTCCCCGCCGGCATGAAGACCGTGAAGATTCTATCCGTGGAGTAATACATACGAACATTAATAATAATCCAATAAAAAAGCAAGTTATGAAAAAATCCATTTTACTCACCCTTGTGCTGGGCCTGATGGCATTCACCACCTCGATGGCCTGCACCAACTTTATTGTGACGAAGGGTGCCAGCAAAGACGGCTCCTGTTTCCTCACCTATGCCGCCGACTCACACCAGCTGTACGGCGAATTGTACTATCGTCCGGCCAAGGACTACCCCGCCGGCACCATGTTGGATGTCATCGAATGGGACACCGGCAAGCTGCTGGGACAGATTCCGCAGGTGGCCCACACCTACTCGGTCATCGGCAACATGAATGAATGGCAGTTGGCCATCGGCGAGACCACCTACGGCGGTATCGAAGAGCTGGAGCAAGGCCAGGGCATGATCGACTACGGTTCCCTGATCTACATCGCGCTGCAACGGGCCAAGAATGCCCGTGAGGCCATCAAGGTTATTGCCGAGCTCATGGACACCTACGGCTACGCCAGCGAGGGCGAGTCATTCTCTATCGTGGATCCCAACGAAGCGTGGGTCATGGACCTCATCGGCAAAGGCGAGAAGATGCTGGACGCCAAGGGCAAAATCATGAAGGGCTGGAGCAACGGCGCCGTGTGGGTGGCCCGTCGCATCCCCGACGGCTACATCAGCGGCCATGCCAACCAGTCGCGCATCTCCACCTTCCCGTTGCGTGACGGCAAGACTTCCATCACCAGCAAAGAACTGGACAAAATTTTCCTGCCCTCTGTGGAGACTGTCTATTCCTACGATGTTATCTCCTTCGCCCGAATGAAAGGTCTCTACCCGAAAGACACGAAGCAGGCTCCGGATGCCGACTTCAGCTTCTGCGATACCTACAATCCCATCAACTTCGACGGTGCCCGCTTCTGCGAATCGCGTGTGTGGGCCTTCTTCAACCACTGCAACCATGCTGAAATGGCTCAGTATGAGGATTATGCCCGCGGCGACAACCTCAAGCACCGTTTCCCGCTGTGGATTAAGCCTGCCGACAAGAGCAAGATTGACGCGCAGTTTATGATGCAGATGATGCGCGACCATTTCGAGGGCACCTCCATGGATATGACCAACGACCTCGGTGCCGGCCCGTTCAAGTGTCCGTACCGCTGGCGTCCCATGACTTGGGAGTACAACGGCAAAAACTACATCCACGAGCGCGCTACCGCCACTCAGCAGACCGGCTTCTCCTTCGTGGCCCAATGCCGTAGCTGGCTGCCCAACTGGTTCGGAGGCATCTTTTGGTTCGGCGTGGACGACGCGGCCAGCTGCTGCTATGTGCCCATGTTCTGCGGCATCACCGAAATCCCGAAGGAATACGAGCAGGGCAACGGCTCCATGGTGGAATACTCCAACACCGCCGCCTTCTGGACCTTCACCAAGGTTAGCAACTTTGTCTATTCCCGCTATTGTGACATGATCAAGCATGTGAACGAAAAACAGGCTTACTGGGAAGGCCAGTTCGTGAAAGACATCAACAAGATGTCGGCCTCCATGAAAGACCTCTGCGAAAACAACCCTGACAAGGCCCGCAAGGAACTCAACCGCTACTCCAACGACGCCGCCAAGAAGGTGTGCGCCGACTGGAACGACCTCTTTATCTATCTGTTAGTGAAATATCATGACGGCAACGTGAAGAAAGAGGAAAACGGCAAGTTCAAAGTGTCGGACACCAAGATCCCGCAAAGCGCTTTCCCCGACCAGCCGAAATATCGTGAGGAATGGTATAAGATGATCGTGGACGATTGCGGCAAGAATATACAAGCGAAGTAGATGCTTTGCAGAGACGCGATGAATCGCCTTTCCACAAAGCAACAAAAAGACCTGTCTGTGTATTTGTAAATTATGTACCTTTGCACCCCCAATAAGTAAAGAAGATAATAGAACTATGCGTCCTGATTTTAGTAATGTTGACTTTAAAAAAGTCCCTGACAATCAAGAAGATTTTAAAAAATGGGAAGAGGAAAACCATATTTCCGAATCATGGATGACCTCTGAGCAGATTCCCGTGAAACAAGTGTACGGCAAGGACGATCTGGCCGGCATGGAGCATCTGAACTACACGGCGGGCATCCCGCCGTTCCTGCGCGGACCCTACTCCATGATGTACGCCTTCCGTCCGTGGACCATCCGCCAGTACGCCGGATTCTCCACCGCCGAGGAGTCCAACGCCTTCTATCGCCGTAACCTCGCCGCCGGTCAGAAGGGTCTGTCCATCGCCTTCGACTTGGCCACGCACCGTGGCTACGACTCCGACCACCCGCGTGTGGTGGGTGATGTGGGCAAGGCTGGTGTGGCCGTGGATTCCATCCTCGACATGAAAATCCTGTTCGACCAGATTCCGTTGGACAAGATGTCCGTCTCCATGACCATGAACGGCGCCGTGCTGCCGATACTTGCTTTCTACATCGTGGCCGCCGAAGAACAAGGCGTGAGCATGGACCAATTGTCTGGCACTATCCAAAACGACATTTTGAAAGAGTTCATGGTGCGCAACACCTACATCTATCCGCCGTTGCACTCCATGAAGATCATCGCCGACATCTTCGAGTTCACCTCTAAGAACATGCCCAAGTTCAACTCCATCTCCATCTCCGGCTATCACATGCAGGAGGCGGGTGCCACCAGCGACATCGAGCTGGCCTACACGCTGGCCGACGGTCTGGAGTATCTCCGCGCAGGTGTGAACGCAGGCATGAGCGTGGATGACTTCGCTCCGCGTTTGTCCTTCTTCTGGGCCGTGGGCATGAACCATTTCATGGAAATCGCTAAAATGCGGGCCGCCCGTATGCTGTGGGCCAAGATTGTGAAACAGTTCAACCCCAAGAACCCCAAATCCCTGGCTTTGCGTACGCACTGCCAGACTTCCGGCTGGTCGCTCACTGAGCAAGACCCGTTCAATAACGTGTGCCGCACGTGCGTGGAGGCTATGGGCGCTGCGCTGGGCCACACCCAGTCGCTGCACACCAACGCCTTGGACGAGGCCATCGCCCTGCCGACCGACTTCTCGGCCCGTATCGCCCGTAACACCCAGATTTACATTCAGGAAGAGACTAAGATCTGCAAGTCTATTGACCCGTGGGCCGGCTCCTACTATGTGGAGAGCCTCACCCACCAGATCGCCCACCGCGCCTGGAAACACATCCAGGAAATCGAATCCCTGGGAGGTATGGCTAAGGCCATCGAGACCGGCATCCCCAAGATGCGTATCGAGGAGGCCTCTGCCCGCAAGCAGGCCCGTATCGACTCCGGCAAGGAGGCCATCATCGGCGTCAGCAAATACAAACTGGATAAGGAATCTCCCATCGAGACCCTAGAGGTGGACAACACCACAGTACGCGAGGCCCAGATCAAGCGTCTCGCCGAGCTCCGCGCCAACCGCAACGAAGAAGAGGTGAAAGCCGCTTTGGCTGCGCTGACCGAATGCGCCAAGACGGGCAACGGCAACCTGCTGGACCTCTCCATCAAGGCCGCACGCGTGCGTGCCTCCCTCGGTGAAATCTCCGACGCTCTCGAAGAAGTTTACGGACGTTATAAAGCAAAAATCAATCTTATCTCAGGCGTGTATAGTGCAGAACAACAAAACAACGCCACCTTCAAGAAGGCGTGCGAAATGTGCGACGAGTTTGCCAAGAAAGAGGGCCGTCGCCCCCGTATCATGATTGCCAAGATGGGCCAGGACGGCCATGACCGCGGCGCCAAAGTGGTGGCCACCGGTTATGCCGACATCGGCTTCGACGTGGACATGGGACCGTTGTTCCAGACACCCGCCGAAGCAGCCAAGCAGGCCGTGGAGAACGACGTCCACATCCTGGGCGTTTCCTCCCTCGCCGCCGGACACAAGACCCTTGTGCCGCAGGTGATTGAGGAACTCAAGAAACTGGGCCGCGAGGACATCATGGTCATCGTGGGCGGTGTGATCCCACCGCAGGACTACGACTTCCTCTACAAGGCCGGTGCCGCCTGTATCTTCGGACCCGGATCCATCATCAGCGACTGTGCCATCAAGATGCTGGAAATCCTGATGCAGGAGTAAAGCGACTAATTAGTCTATAGTTAATAGCTAATAATTGATAGTGAAAAGCAACAGGCGTAAAGCCAAACCACTACCAATTATTAGCTATTATTTTAAATTGTAATAAATAGCTTCATTAACCTTGATCCGTAGCTCGGGATGCTGTTTGGAAACAGCTCGGAAAACATGTCGCAGAGCAAGGTGTTGACTTCTCGAATGGGTAATGTCTCCATCGCCAATTGACTGTGCATCCTGCCACCGTTTGCCATGATTGCGGTGCTCGTGTATTGCAAGGAGGACAACTCGCATCTTATTCCATGACGACAGATAGGACGAATAACCGTAGGGGCGAATAATCATTCGCCCCTACAACCATCCCAACAAGAATTCCGCCACTGTTTTCCCCTGATGTTCCATCGTCTCCAACGACGCCAATGCCTGCCGCTTCACCACCTCATCCTCGTCCTCGGCATGGTTGAGGATGAGGTGCCGTTCGTAGTCCACGGTGAACTCCGGATGACCCTGGAAGGTGAGGATGTGGCGACCGATGCGGAAGCCCTCGTAACGGCAAAAGTCGCTGGTGGCAAGTGGCGTTGCTCCTTCCGGCAGTTGCGTTACCTGGTCGTGGTGGTTGCAGATGAGCCGCATACGGCCGTCAGGGAAATAGGGGAGCATCTCCTCGTCAAGAACTTTCGACTCGCGGATACCCACGCCCCAGCCGCCGGCATAGCGCTCCACCCGTCCGCCCAACGCCTGCGCGATGACTTGGTGTCCGAAGCAGATGCCGACCAAGGGTACTTGCTGTTTAGCGGCCATCCGAATCCACTCCTGTAATGATAAGATCCACGGCAGCGTGTCGTAGGCGGCGTTGTTGGAGCCCGTGATGAGGTAGAGTTCATCCGCAGCGGGATGTTCCGGCAATTCGCCGTCCAGCGTACGATATACTTTGAAGATGATGTTTGGGTCCACGGAATGAAACCGCTTCTCGAACAGATACTCGTGGCTCGGGATGCTCTCCGGCAGCAGTCCGGGGAACGTGTCGCAAAGCAGGATGTTGATGACAGGTTGGCGCATTGTCTATCAGTTGTACTAATGAATATTTTATGAGTGAATTTCTAAAACAGTTTTCGTAAATCCATAGCGAGGAACTCTTCCACAGGGAATCCGCCTTCTCCAATGACAAGAGTTTCTGTCGGGTTGAACATCTCCCTGAATTTTGACAGCCCCGCCGTGTTCTTCTCCGCATTGCTTTTCACTTCAATAGCAACAATACTCCCTTTTTTCTTGAGGATGAAATCCACTTCGTCGTTGCGCTCCCGCCAGTAATAGACCTCAAAACGATGGGCAAAAGATTGGCTGACAATATAGGCACCGACGCCGGATTCGAAGATGTGTCCCCACATCTTGCGGTCAAGAAGTGCCTGCTCAAAAGTGAACGGATTCAGAACCGTTTTCAACGCATTGTTGTAAACCTGAAATTTCGGGATGCTGGCTTTTCTGCGGGCGGTATCCACGCTGAACTTCTGGAGTCCGCAGAGCAGACCGCTTTCATTCAAGAGGTTGACGTATCCGGCCAATGTGGTGGTGTTTCCGGCATCCTGCAGGGAACCCAGCATTTTGTTCAGGGAAAGTATTTGGCCCGAGTAGGCCGCGCCCAACTCGAATGTTTGTCGCAGCAAGGCGGGCTTCCCGATGGGCGTGTCCATCAGTATGTCTTTGTTGATGGTGGTGTCAATAATGGATGACTGGATGTATTGCTGGTATCGATCCTCGTCGTTTATCAGCGCCGCCGCCCCGGGATAGCTTCCGAAAAATAGATATTGATCAAGAGTGAAGCCAAAACAATCCCTCATCTCCGGATAACTCCAATGTGTCATCCGAATCTCCTCGAAACGCCCTGACAAAGATTCAGACAAGCCCTTTTCCAGCAATACCCGGCTACTGCCTAAGAGCAGCACTTTGACTCCTATATCGTGGAAGCTGTCGTAATCCCACTCTTTTTTCACCACCTCGCTCCAATTGCCGATTTTCTGAATTTCGTCAATTACTAACACTATGGATTTCAACTCTTTGGCAATCATTAGTCGGCGCACCGACGACCAGCAGTCGGAAATCCACGCGCTGTTGGTTGCGGGCACATTGTCTGCGGAGAAGAACAAATACTCCCCTTCATAGTCTTGCAGCACCTGTTTCACCACGGTTGACTTTCCCACCTGCCGCGGCCCCATCAACACTTGGATAAAGCGTCTTGGTTCTTTCAATCTTGATTTAATAGTCTGATATTCAGCTTTTTTATACATATATAAACATTTTACTCAATGCAATGAGTATTTTTACGCGATGCAAAAATAATAAAAATATTTGAAGTAAACTGCAACCATTTGGAATTTATGCGTTATACATATAGATAATGTTGTAACTTTGCCGCGCCGTTGTCTTTGGAGGGTGTTTCCGGACTTCGCATCCTTCACGGGGCGGTGCGAAAAGTGAAAGATCTGGAGTCCACTCAAGATTATGAAAAATATGAATACCACCATCGAAAAATCCCTTGATTACCGCTGCTTTCTGCTCGGAATCATCCTGTATTGGATGTTTGATGCCGTTTGGGCATCGTTCACTCCGTTCCTCTTCGCGCTGGAAGCCGTGCTGCATCCGATAGCCGTGGTCGTCGCGAAATCCCTGCTGTTCCTGCTGGTCTTTTACCTGCTGTTTCGCAAACCGAGGATGTTCAATGTCAAATGGGGGCATCTCGCAATATTTGTTGGAACTGTCATTCTGATGAATCTGTTGTCCGCATTCATCTCCGACCGTTTTTTTTATCTTGATTCCTTCGCGGACAATCAGATGAAATGGGATATTCCCAATTATACGATGCAAAATGTGCGGAAGTGGGCAAATCTTGTCACCTCGTTTCTCACCGTTGGCTTCTTGTGGTGGCGTTACGATTCGGAGAATACGGATGCGGACGAAACAGTGTCGTCAGGTGAATCGCGAAGTTATTATGGCGGAATCCTGTTCGCCATCACCTTAGGTTATATTCTTTCCTTGATCAGAGTGCTCGGCAGCGGATATTGGACATTTGCCCACCATTCCGTCTTGGTTGAGGTGATCACCTGTCTGCTGATTGTGCTCATTAGCATAGGGGCGATCCTTATGCTGGTCAAAAAACACACGATGGTGCTCTCCATCACGATGATTTTCATTCTCATTGTCATCCACTTTTTTTCATCGCATTATCTACCGAACATTTTGTCCAATCATCTCACTCCCAATGACACCTTGTACGGAAAAGTGAATGTTTTCCCCGCTGTCGCGACCGTTTGTGACATTGCGTTCAATCTGGCCGCTTTTATCCTTTACCGCAGGGAATTGAAACAACATAATGTGTAAAAGCGCGCCATGGCGCGTCTCTACACTATTCCCAACCGTACGTTGCCCCATCGCGGTCGGCACCCGTTTTTATATCGGAATATTTTGTAGTTTTGCGGGGTTGAAACGATAATACGTATGGAAAAAGAACGCAGTATTGACAGATTAGCCCGATATATCATCATCCTGGGCACGCTCGCCATAGCTGTTGTGCTATGCTATTTCTTCAGCAGTGTGCTGGCTTACATTCTCTTGGCCTTTGTGGTGTCGCTGATAGGACAGCCCATCTTCAAGTTGCTTAAGAAAATAAAAATCAAAGGTAAATCGGCTCCGGACGCTCTGTTGTCGCTGATTACAATTATTATTATCTTCGCTTTACTGTTCCTTTTGGTCATGCAGGTGATTCCCGTCGTTTCTGGCATCTTACGGGATGCTTCTCTGATGAATACACAGGAAACGGTGGATGCAAAAAACTTGATTAAGCAGACTAACGATTGGATAATCAGGACTATACCATGGGTTGGCGAGGATTTTAACGGTGTGGAAATGCTGATCCAAAAGCTTTCGGATGTGCTGGATCTGTCAGACATTCCCGCCATCTTAGGCTCGGTGGCGTCTGCGGTGGCCGGTCTTGCTGTCGGACTTTTCTCTGTGCTCTTTATTTCGTTCTTTTTCACTAAAGATGAGACCCTTTTCGGGAGAATTATCGGTTCTTTGGCACCTGATACGATAGAAGAGAAGGTAAAGAAGACCATTTTGGACATTGAACGTCTTCTTTCCCGCTATTTTGTGGGGCTGATTATGGAGATTTTCGGCGTGGTGGTGCTCGACTGCCTCGGTCTCTGGCTTATTGCCCGTATCGGTTTCAACTATGCGCTTGGCATCGCCTTCATTGCCGGTCTGCTGAATATTATCCCATACGTGGGTCCGCTGATTGGCGAGGCCATCGGTGTGGTACTTTGTCTCATCTTGAAATACGGTGCAGGCATCGGATTGAACGTGAATATTTGGGTTTTTGCCCTCATTGTGCTGGCCATCATGCTGACCGTCCAGTTGGTGGACAATTTCATCTACCAGCCGCTCATCTATTCCACCAGCATCAAGGCTCATCCGTTGGAGATATTCATCGTGTTGCTCATTGCCGGTCACGTCGGTGGCATTGTGGGAATGTTGGTTGCCATCCCCTCCTATACAGTCATTCGTGTTATTGCCAGCCGCTTTTTCTACGACAACAAGATCGTGAGACGGCTGATTCCCGATGTGGAGAATGAAAATACGGATGCGTTGGTGTGATTCATCTGCGGAAATATTGACGACCTTTTTACCTATACAATAATATAATATAAAAAGGCAATGACGCTTTTTGTTTTGTCGATGCCTTAAATATAGCCCATAAAAGAGGGGGGTGTCCTATCAGTTTTTTGCAACTTTTGAAAAAAAACTCCGAAATCGTCTTGTTATGACCTTCGAAAAAGGGGTGAAAAAGGCCTGTTTTGGGGCTATTTTTGACCTGTTTTCCATAAAAAAATGCATGCTATAAAATTTTTTCTTGTTGAATATCAATAACATAACAAAAAAATCAAAAAAAAGTACGTTAGAGGAGTTGAAGGTATTCTTCAAAGCACTATTTTTGCGGTCCCAAATGAGGGGGAAAGGACAGGGTCCGATGAGGCGAAGGGATTTGGGGAAGTTCATTGAAAGAATGAAGAAAGATGTAGCAAATACTCAAGGATTTTTTTGAGGTTCGCAAGCGATGAGGCCGGGACAGAC
>JBGUMF010000003.1:0-5981 GCA_045116675.1 Bacteroidales bacterium | reverse complement strand
AGAGCATTGAATCTTTTCATAGGAAAACCCTCCAAAATCCTTTTGACCTAGAAGCCACCCTTTGGTTGGCAAAACACTACTATTGGGAATTTGTTTTTGAACATGAAGCCCCAGAACCTCTCTCCGCATGGGATTCTTCACACTATCAGGAAGACGACTGGGCAAACTATCATGACCGCACATCTGTGGTTGCCCAACCCGGCGACAGTGCCTTGAAGTACTTCTATAAAGCATTGGAATTGAATCCTGATGCAACAACCATGACTCAAATCTACATGCCCATATTGCAATTAGAACAATACCTGCACAGAGCACACAACCCTTTGGCTGAATTGCCTTTTGATACGGTGGATGGAGTGCATTTCCCCCATTCTTACCTCATTAACTGGCCCGAAGATGGACAATTGGATTCAACCAAAGACTATTATATGTATATGAATGCCTGGCATTCTTTTTGGTGGGTAAAATATCTTTCCGAAGAACTAACCAGAATGCATGAGCCAATCATTTTCAACGATACCCTGCAAGAGGATGAGGCTATTTTCCGTTTTTCCTTTTTTCCATCATTTCATCCACCTGTTTCCTTTCGTATAATGAAAAACAAACGGAATGTGACGCTTTATTGGAAAATACTTTCAAGAAAAATCAATTCCAAGAATGAAGGAGATTTTACATACGTGCTAAAGGAAGGGCATCGTAAAATGACAACAGCCCAATATGAGCAATTTCTGCAATATTTTAAGGAGGTACATCTTGACGAACGTCCCCACAGTTATTATGTTAACATGTTTGATGGGGCACAATGGATGATTGAGCGGAAAACAAATCAGGGGTTCAAAGGCCATTTCACTAATGTGGCCGGAAAAAACATCCATCGGGTTTACAGTTTCCTTGCCACACTCAGCGGTGCAAAGTTGGATTATATGGGAAAGTATTTATAAATTCACTATCTTTGCCCCGACAAACGTTGAAAAACCTACTACGATGAAAAACAACCTGAATGTCCTTGGAAACCGGAACTCTCTTTTTGATGAGTTCATTGCTGAAATCAGAAGTGTTGAAGTACAGACCGACAGTATGCGATTCCGACGGAATCTGGAGCGTATCGGCGAGATTTTCGCCTACGAGATCAGCAAAACGATGAATTTCAAACCGCAGGAGGTCTCCACCCCGCTGGGCATTGCCGAGATTCCTCGCCTGATGGAGAAGCCCGTGCTGGCCACCATCCTGCGTGCCGGTCTGCCCCTGCACCAGGGTCTGCTCAACTATTTCGACCACGGTGAAAATGCCTTTATTTCCGCATTCCGCAAATATTACAAGGACGGCACCTTCGAAATTCAGGTGGACTATATGTCGGCGCCGGAACTGGACGACAAGACGCTCATCCTGGCCGACCCCATGCTGGCCACAGGCAAGTCCATGTTGCTGGCTTACGAGGAATTGATGACCAAAGGCGAACCGGTGCACACGCACATCGTAAGCATCATCGCCAGCCGCCAAGGTGTTGAATATCTGCAACATCACCTGAAACCATCCAAGTGTACGCTCTGGATTGGCGCCATCGACGAGGAACTGACCGCACACTCCTACATCGTGCCTGGCCTTGGCGATGCCGGCGATCTGGCCTACGGCATCAAAACATCGGATTAAAACGTAATTATCTCATCTATAACCTGGTCGTGGGGCTCCGCCGGAACCTCATCCAGCAACTGGAAATCGAAACATATCCCAATGGTCTTCACCTCGGGATATTTTATTAGGAAACGGTCATAATAGCCTTTGCCGCGGCCCAAGCGGTGTCCCTGGCGGTCGAAGGCCATGCCCGGCACCACGATAAGGTCGAGTGGACCCTCGTAGGGATGGCTTTGCGGTTCGAGGATGTGGAAATCGCCCTCCTGCATCGGGCTGTCGGGGGTCAGTTCCACCGGAATGATGTCGTCGCCCACCACCGTGGGGAGGATGATACGCTTTTTGTTCCGCCATTCTTCAATGAAGTCGAGTGTCCGCACCTCATCGGGAAGCGAGGCGTAGAGCATCACGGTTTCCGCCTGCTGGAAAGCGGGGTGTTCGGCAAGTTTCCGAAGGATATGGCGGGATTGTGTGTCAAGTGATTCCGGGGCACACGCTTTCTTCAGCTGCCGGATGTGCCGGCGCAGTTCCTGTTTGTCCATGAAAAGGGTGATGTGTTTGGGTTAGGCTTCCTGCTGGCTGTGAACCAGTTTGTCGTCGATGAAGATACGTCCGCAGGCCTCGCACACGATGATTTTTTTGTGCAGGGCAATGTCGAGCTGGCGTTGGGGCGGGATCTTGCTGAAGCAGCCGCCGCAGGCGTCACGCTCAATCTTGACGATGGCCAAGCCGTTATGGGCGTTCTTGCGGATACGCTCGAAGGCCATCAGCAGACGATCGTCCACCTTGGCTTTGAGGGCTTCGGCCTTTTCCAGCAATTCAGCTTCTTCCTTCTCGGTGTCAGCGATAATGCCTTCCAATTCGGATTTTTTCTGCTTCAAAATCTCCTCCAACTCGGCAAGTTTCTCGGATGTTTCTTGAATCAGGACCTCTTTCTCGGCGATGTCGGCGTTGTATTTGGCGATATGTTTTTCAGAAACCTGGATTTCGAGGTTCTGGTATTCAATCTCCTTGCTCAGGGATTCGTACTCGCGGTTGTTGCGGACGTTATTCTGCTGCTCCTCATATTTCTTGATGGCAGCGGCAGCCTCCTCTTTCTTTGTGTTCTCGCCGGAGATTTTCAATTTCAGATTATGGATTTCATCGTTGAACTTGGCGATACGGGTGCGTTTGCCTTCACATTCGTCCTCGTTGTCACGGATTTCTTCCGGCAACTCACCGCGGATCATACGGATATCGTCAATTTTCGTGCAAATCTGCTGCAGATTATACAGGGAAAGCAGCTTCTGTTCAATGGTGATTTCCTCGGCGGTGATCTGATTGTCTTCGTGTTTTTTCACCTCAATGACGCCGTCAGCGGTTTTCTCCACGGTGACATCGTCTTCAAGTTTAACTTCAGGGGCGGGGGTTACCTCTACTACTTCCGGCGTGGCGGAATCAGGCTCCACAGCAGGAGTGGCAGCTTTCTTTTTTGCAGTTTTTTTGGGGGTTGTTTCGGCGGCAGTCATTTCCACTTGAGCCGGTTTTTCTTCTTCGGTAACTTTTTTCTTGGCCATATTCTGAATGATTAACTAATTACTTTACAAATACTCAATTTCCAATTTATCCATTTTAGAAATTGCGGCTGCAAAAATAGAAAATTTTTCCGTAACTTCCTTATATATTATTTCGCGGATAAAGTATTCCCCCTCATAATGACCGATGTCGGCGAGGAGCATTTTCCCGTTGGGGCGGAAAAAGTCGTGGTATTTGATGTCGCCCGTCACGTAAGCGTCGGCTCCGGCGGCCAGGGCATCCTCAATGAACGACGAACCGCCGCCGCCGCACACGGCCACAGTCCGGACAGTCTTGCCGCCGCCTCTGATGTAACGCAGGGTTTTCAGCCCCATGGCCTCCTTGACATACTGCAGGAACTCTCCTTCCGTCATGGGTCGGGGCAGACTGCCGATGCGCCCGAGGCCGTTCACCGCCGGACCCTCACGGCCCTCCCCGGGGGCGGGCACCAGCACACGCACGTCCGTCAAGCCGAGACGTTCGGCAAAGGCATCGTTGCCGCCACCCTCCGCACTGTCAATGTTCGTATGCATGGAATATAAGACCATCCTGTGCGCCAATGCTTTACAGATAATCCCGCCAACCCTGTCCTTGGGTTCTATCTTGCAGATACCACGCCGCAGAATCAGCGGGTGGTGCGAAATCACCAGATTGGCACCCATGGAAACGGCTTCCTCAATCACCTTTTCCGACATCTCAAAACAAACCAACACACCTGTGATTTCCTGCTCCACATCGCCGCACTGCACTCCACAGTTGTCAAAATCTTCTTGCAGGGAAAGCGGGAACCGCTGTTCCAAATACTCCAATATGTTTTTAATCTTCATATGTTTTCTATGCTAATAGATTATTTTCTCTCCACGGAAAAACCAAATTTCCCTATAATTTTACCCAAGTCATAATAATGGCCGTGGGAATAGGATACGAGATTGGCACGCTGCAGTTCCAACGCATCGGTTTTATGATTGAAGAGTTTCTCATTGGCATGTACAGCCACCACTTCTGCCAAGAACATGTCATGGGTACCAAGGGGGATAACCTGCGTCACCTTGCACTCGATGTTCACGGGAGCCTCGGCGATAAGGGGAGCGCTAACGCGCGAACCATGTACAGGGGTGAGACCAGTTTCCAAAAACTTGTTGTATTTCTTGCCCGAACGCACGCCACACCAGTCGGCAATGGGGGCCAGCTCGCGGCTGACCAAGTTGATGACAAACTCCCCGCTCTCCCGGATCAATTGGTAGGAGTGCCGTTCCGGTCGGACGGAAATAAAACACATGGGCGGGTCCGAACAAACCGTACCCGTCCATGCGATGGTAATGATATTGTATTCGTCAAGCGTGCTGCCGCAAGAAACCATGACCACAGGGGATGGGTTCAGCATATTACCCGCGCGCAGCAGCCGTTTGCCCTCTTTCTTCATGACTAACGTCCTACGGAAAAGGCGTTTTTATTGGGGATAATGAGCAGCGGCATCGGAGAGGTGCTCAGAATCTGGCGCATGTTGCGGGATGCCGTAAAGTCGGTTTCAGCCTCCTCACGCATAATGGTGATAAGGTTGGCATCCAATTCCTCGGCCGAGTCAAGAATGGTTTTGCAGACATCATTGTTGGTTACATTATGCGCCTCAGCGGTGTAACGAACGTTGGCCTCGTCACACATCTCCATGGCATTGCGCAACTGCACGTTGATGATATGGCGTGCCTCGGCCGTATTCGGATAATTCACACCGAACAGATAGATTTGTGCGGCGAAACTCTTGGCTAGATAGATGGCATGGCGCATTTTCTGCAACGTTTCGAAGCTGATGTCTATCGGAACGAAAATCTTGTGCAAGTCGCGGTTGATTTGGATGTTCTCGCGCATAATAAGCACGGGCACTTCCGAGTTGTTGATCATACGATAGGCGTTGTTGCCGATGTAGCCCTCTTCGAAACCAGATGCACCGTGTGCGCCCATCACAATCATGGAATCCGGCAGGTTGGAGGCGTACGTGTTGATTTCAACATGGGGTTTCCCTTCCAGGATAACACTGTTGACGTTGGTTTCAGGCGACTCCTGACGGCACAGATTCACCCAATCGTTCATTTTGTCCTGAATATGCTGGACATAGGTTTTGCTTTCGTCAAATTCATTTGCACTGGAAGCCACGCTAGGGGTTTTTACCCACACTAAATGCAGGTTGGCATTGGTTTTCAGGCAGATGGCCACAGCGTGACGCATGGCAACCATAGCACTATTAGAAAAGTCAATACCGACAATAATATTTTTCATATCAGACAGATTTTAATTCTACAATATATTTAATGAAAGGTGAATCATACTATTTGGATTCCGAAGAATAATTGGGGGCTTCGGCGGTAATGGTGATGTCGTGGGGATGGCTTTCCTGGACACCAGCGTTGGTGATACGGCAGAAGCGGGCATTGTGCAGGTCGTTGATGGTGCGGGCACCGCAGTAACCCATACCGGAACGGAGACCGCCAGCCATCTGGTAAATCACTTCATAGAGATCGCCCTTGTAGGGCACGCGGCCCACGATGCCCTCGGGCACGAGTTTCTTGGCATCGTCCACATCGCTCTGCATATAACGGTCCTTGGAGCCATGCTGCATAGCCTCCAAGGAGCCCATGCCACGGTAAGTCTTGAACTTCCTGCCGTTGAAGAGGATAGTGGTACCGGGAGACTCTTCCACGCCGGCCAGCAGACCACCTAACATCACGGAGCTGCCGCCCGCCGCCAAAGCCTTCACGATGTCGCCGGAGTAGCGGATGCCACCGTCGGCGATGAGCGGAATG
>JBGUMF010000002.1:0-5147 GCA_045116675.1 Bacteroidales bacterium | reverse complement strand
GGGAACGAGATGCTCAACTTGCCGGGATCCACCGGAGCGGACACGGACACAGGGTTGGCAATACCCGCATACAGCACGTTCATCTTGTCAGCTGCAATCGTAGCCGACGGTTTCAACACAGCGTATTTGTCGCTGAAGCCGTAGTATTTCGGTTGACCGCTCGGGTCCATAATTTTGATCAAACCGGCATAACGCTTCTCACCCACATCGCCGGCAGCAAGTTTCAGCTTCACGACACCGTTTTCGCCTTCCAACTTGGTAGCACCGCCCAAACCTTCTACGGTCAGCGTGTCAGCACCCATCTTGTAGTAGACTTCCGGAGTGGATTTCGTGTCGTAAGCAGCCACAATGATGTCAGCCTCGTAGTTGTCGCCGGAGAACACCATCTGGGATTTCGGGATGGCACGGCCCTCCACATGGTCGAACTTGAAGTCCTCAGCACTGATGGAGGCCTTCAGGTAGGTGAGCATCATGGATTCGGCGTTGCGGACTTCGCCCACCTCCTTGTTCAAGAGGGTGACGGCAGCCGCTGCGATGATATGGTCGAAATTGTGCTCCGCCCACGTTTGCACGGCACCTTCCTTGGTGAACTTCTGGTCCACATTCAGACCAAGACCTTCGGAAAGTCTCTCGCGATCGGCGGGTTTCGCCAGCTTAAGGATGTTCTTCTTGTATTCCCGAATCTTTTCCGCAAGCTCGTAAGCATGTTTCTTGTTGATCATATAATCCGTCGGCTTGTCAAAGTTCTCCTTCGCCTTCATCGTGGAGACGGTGGATGGGACTTTCACTTTCTTGCCCTTTTCATTTTTGACTTCAACCAACGTGTCGCCGTCAACGAAGAAAATCAGGTCCTGGCGCATATTCTCAATGTATTTCACCATCTTGTCGGTTTCCTTCCTAAGCGTCTGGGCATTTACGTATGCATCGTGAATCTTAGCCTCACCCAGAATCGTCTTCTGCTGCTCAAACCAGTTGTAGTCAGCAAAATTCTGCTGTGTGGCATTGCGTGTAGAAATAGCCAATGTGTCGTCCACCACGATGAAAGCGTTCAAGATATCCGCAGATACGTTCAACGCCAACATGGCGGTATAGACCAAGTACATCATCTGAATCATTTTCTGTCGCGGGGTCTCCGGACAATTTGTTGCACCCATATCTAATAAATTAAGTTAATGATTTAGTGTAAACAGTGATTTAAATGATGCGGACTATTTATTGGGGTTGACACCCATAGCAGCAAGCATGTTGCCATAAACCTTGCTGAGGGCGGCGATATTGTTCGTGAGTTTGTCCATTTCAGCCTTGTAGGTCGTGGTCTGCTCGTAGGCGGCGGTGAGCTGGTTGACAGCCGTGGTGGCTTTCTTCAAGCTCTCGACGTAAGCGGCAGAAGCGCTACCATCGCTATCGATGGCGGCAGCGGCCTTGTCATATTTCAATGTCAGATTGCGGACGGACTCAGCAGCCTTGGTCATGTTGCCAACGAAGCTGTCGGTAGCCACAGCGGCATCGGAGACGCCGGCCAGTTTCTTGGCGTTGTCGCTCAAGTTGCGCATACCCGTTGCCAGACTCTCAATCAGTTCGGGACCAATCTTAGCCTCTTCCAGCATCTTGTCGAGCTGTTGGGTAGGAGTACCGCCCTGGGCCAGTTTCTTCTTCTCACGTTTGCTCGGCTCTGCCGGTTCCTCGGCGATGGCCAGCTCCGGATAAACCAAAGCCCAGTTGTATTCGACATGCAGGGGTTCGAATGCGGAGAAGAAGAAAATGATGGTCTCCGTAAACATACCCGCCATAAGCATGATGTTGGCACCCGGCCAGTGGAGGATTTTGAACAAGGCGCCCAAAATCACAACAGCAGCACCCCAGCCGTACAACTTGGCCATGAAGTTCTTGTACCCGTTAGTTCTGACTAATCTTTCAATAGCATTCATTTTTGATAGATTTAATTTGGTTAATGATTTATGAATTTGTTATGATAATTTTCTATTAATAAACGTGAGAGGCGTTCTTGCTGGAACCGTCGCCACGCTGACGACCCATGTAGGACTGCACGTTACGGAATCCCACGTAGGACTTACAGGTATCCTGATATTCGTACGTGCGTGCATAAACGGTCGTGTAGTAGCTGACATCCTTCCAGGAGCCGCCGCGGATCACTTTTCTCTTTTTGGCAGGAGAGTCATCCTTCTTGGCATAATAGGTGTACACCGGGTTCATGTCATGCGTGAAGTTCGTAGCCGACTTGTCGAAGGCATCCTCGCACCATTCTGCCACATTGCCGCTCATGTCAAACAGACCCCAGTCATTCGGGTGATAGTGGGCCACAATGCTAGGATAGAAATTGTCATCCGCAATGTAGTTACCTCTCTGAGGTTTGAAGTTGCTCAGGAAGCAGCCGTTCTGGTTGGTGGTGTAGGGGCCACCCCACGGATAGGAGGCAAGACTGTTGCCGCCACGGGCTGCCCATTCCCATTCAGCCTCGGTGGGCAGTCTGAACTCATGCTCGTTGGCATACTCCTTGGAGGAGAGCCAGGACATGCGGAGATGTGTTCTCCAGTAAGAGAAAGCCTTGGCCTGCTGCCAGCTCACACCCACCACAGGATAGTTGTCATATTGCGGGTTGGAGAAGTAGTTCAGCACCATGGGCTCGTTGTAGGAATAGACAAAGTCATGCGCCCAGCAGAGGGTGTCCGGGTAGATGTTGACCACCTCGTGTTTGATAAAGCGCTGATATCCATTCCCCAAGCTGCTGGGACGATTGGCATAGAGACCGCCGTATTCGCTGCCCTCTTTGTCGAACTCCTTGGTGGAGGCACCAAAATTGTCGGGATCTTTCGGGTCGCGGAAGTTGCGGTAGTCATACCACCAGTACTCGTAATTGTACATAGCAACATTGGTCGAGTTGGGACGATAGTGATAGAATCGTGTGTTGACCTTATTGTACAACGGGCTGAGTGCAGCCTGGACCTCCTCATTGTCGGAATCCCAGGGAATCTCCTCTCGCCAGTTGATCAATTTGGGTTCTATGACTTCACCCTCGTTCTCGCCACTCTTGTATTTCAGATAGTGGCCGTACTTCTCAGCTTCGGTGATTTCAGCGTCACCGAGGAGAACGTGTGCGATGGAGTCGCGGACCCAATACACGAACTGACGGTATTCGTTGTTCGTGATTTCCGTCTCGTCCATCCAGAACGCGCCAACGGTCACGTTTTTCGACTGTTGCGTCAGAGCGAACGGCACATCCTGGTCGCCGCCGCCCATAATGTAGTGGCCCGTCGGGATATAGACCATTCCGAAAGGATCCACATCATAGAAATCCGGACGATCCTTTACGCCGACAAGTTGTCCGTCACCGCCGTTGGAACAGGAGGAGAGCACAACTAAGGCTGCTGCAAGAAAAATAACTACCCTTTTCATTTGTATAAATTTTATTGATTTTTCTAACGTGACTATATTTGATTTATTATCATTAATTTTCTTTACAAATGTTAATATTGGTTCTTGTAGATGGAACGAGTGGAACCGTAGCCCGAGAAAATCTCCGGTTTGTAGATGTCGAAGCAGTAGCGGACCATCACTTCAATATCACCGAAACTGCGGTTAATACGGTAACCCAACTTATTGGCTGTGAAGCTGTAGGAAAGACCAGCATCCAGACCCTTAAGGTAGATATTGGAGGAATTGTAGAAGGGACGTGCTCCGAAAATCACCGAAACAGCATCCTGCAGACGGTAGCCGAGACCACCCCAGAACACACCGTTGTAGCGGGCCAGGAGCATCACATCCCATTGGACCACGTTGAAGCCGATCTTCGACATGTAGTTACCCTTCGGGTCAAGGACATAATTGCCGTTTTCATCCAATCTGGGGACGCGTGAATAGCTCATTTTCAACATCGTTTGGGGAAGCAGCTCCCAATTGGGGTTGGCGGGAATAATCCAAGTATAACCGCCATGCAAATACAAATGCGATGCACGCTGTGTGCCACGGTCACCGGACACGCGCAACTTCTGGTCTTTGTCCAAAGCGCCGGCGATATTGGTCAGGCCCGCACCCACATACCACTGGTCGGTGGTGTAGAGGAGACCGAAGGAGAAATCGAGATCCAGCGTGGATTCACCCACCTTGTCCAAGACAGGGTCACCCGTCTCTATGGGACGGAAACCGGACTTCTCAATCTTCTGGTTAAACAACGAAACCTGAGCACCAATGCCGAGATGACCGCCACCGATACGCAATTTGTACGCATAGCCCAGCTTTACCCCAACATTCTTATAAAAACCAATAATATCGCTTACAACCGACACCCCGATTGAGCCGTGCAACTTCTTCAGATAGGATTCCATGTTGAAAAGGAAATCCTGCGGAGCCGTCTTATTCGAGGAGTCCACACCGTTCACCGTATATATGTCTTTCCACCCCACATATTTGTTGTTATAGATTGCCGTAAAACACAAAGTGTTGTTCTGCTCACCAATACCACCCGCATTATAATAGGAGGTTGCCCAAGGGAAAAGGGTAAATTGTGCATCATCCTGCGCATAACCCACCGCCCCGAACATGCCGGTGAAAAGCAATAAGACCAAGAGTTTTTTCTGCCAATCTATCATATTAGTTTTTCGTTTTGTTATACAATAACAGCCTGTCTTGCAATCATATATAACTTTTTTCGAAAAATTCTTCTACTATAAGTAACTCCCATTATACCCCTCCTTTACCAAAAAGTTACAATGCGCATTAGACATTATTTTTTTTAAGCGACAAAGATAATATAAATTTCTTTTGCTTTTACCCTTTCCAGCAAAAAAATATACCAATTAAACTAACACTATAGTATCGTATTGTGTTTCAGTGTATTAATTAAAATTGGGCTTTTACTGTCACACTGCCGGTATGAACCACTTGGTGCCCTTCCGAAACACGTCCGTCATAGACCAGCGAAAGCTGCAGAAAATCGGACACCGGCACCTGGTACGACACGCTCCACAGTGCATTATGACCCACCGCCAGACCTTTTAGCAAAGCGTATGACACACCATTGCCCATGCCGGCTTCCCCACGGATGAGCACATAGCGCACCGAGACGACCGCCGCCCCATATTTCGGCGACCGGTACGTGAACGAGCCGCTCGCCTCGTGCGAGCGTGTGT
>JBGUMF010000001.1:0-12655 GCA_045116675.1 Bacteroidales bacterium | reverse complement strand
AGGTGAAAAAACAAATTATTCAGCTATGATAATTGGTATCCTGTGATGCCATGGGGATAACGACAGGTCAACTTCTATATTGTTGCCTTTTTTTATGTGTTTTACAATAGATTCCTGTTGAAGTGTAATGGTTACGCACATTCCCGAAGATGTCATTTGGCATCTTGTTTACTCTGCATCCGCCGCCTTTTTCACCGCTTCGATGACCAGTTCCACCTGTTCGTCGGTAAGGTCATAATAGACGGGCAGGCTTATTTCGCGGGAATAGTTATCGTAGGTAACAGGGTAGTTCCGAATATCGTAACCGAGTTTTTTATAGCAGGTCAGCATCGGGAGAGGGATAAAATGCACGTTGACACTCACCTCCTGGTCGAAGATGCGCTGGATGACCGCATCGCGGCGGGCCTCGTCCGCGTGACGCAGGCGCAAGGCATACACGTGGAAAGATGAGGTTTTGACGAGCGTTTCATACTCAGGAATCTGAAAACGATCATCGTCTTTGAAGGCATGGGTGTAAGCCTCGAAGATCTTGCGCCGCCGTTGGAGGATAAGACTATCGTAACGGTCGATTTCAATCAGCCCGATGGCGGCGGCCAAATCGGTCATGTTGCATTTGTAGCCCGCGCAGGAGACATCGTAGCGCCAGTTTCCAGGCTTGGTCTTCGCCAATGCATCCTTGGACTGGCCGTGCAGCGAGAAGGTGCAAAGCTCCTGATAGAGAGCATCCACGTCGAACGGCTCAGGCAGATTCAGACAGATGGCCCCACCCTCCGCCGTGGTCAGGTTCTTGACCGCGTGGAAGGAGAACACGGTAATGTCGGTGAGGGCACCGGTGCGCCGTCCCCTATACCACCCTCCCAACGAATGGGCTGCGTCGGACATGACCAAGATGCGGCCCAGCTGGCGTTGCACCTCATTGGCGGGACGGAACTGTTGCCGTACGGATGGCTCGTTTACCAGTCGGTTGATGTCATCATAGTCGCACGGAAGACCCGCAATATCCACTGGGATAACGACTTTCGTGTTCGGGGTGATGGCCTTGCGGATATTGTCGGCGGTGATGAGGAAGTCGTCGTCCACATCCACCATCACGGGTTTGGCTCCGCAGTGCAGCACCACTTCCGCGGTAGCGGTGTAGGTGTACGCGGGCACGATGACCTCGTCGCCAGGGCCGATGCCGAACCAGCGGAGGATGAGCTCCAGACCTGCGGAGGCGGAACTGACGTTCAACACACGCCGGATTCCGCAATATTGGGCAATCTTTTGCTCGAAGGCCTTGGTGCGTGGTCCTGTGGTAATCCATCCCGAACGGAGAGCGGCCACCACTTCCTCAATAATCGCATCGTCAATATGGGGAGGGGAAAAAGGAATCATGTGTATTGTTTTTTGTTGTTAAAAAAGGTTAAGAACCCCGTTGGAGTTTTTTCATCTTGTGATTCTGATGCAGCTGTGAGAGCTCCCCGAAATTGAGGCCGAGGTTGAAGCAGTTGGGGGTGGCCCCAGGCGCATAATGCAACCGTGCGAAACCGAGGTAGATACCTTTCACCCGGATGTTAAAGCCGTAAGAGAATCCTGCTAAGGAGCGACGGGCCGTAACCTTCATTTCCTGATGGATATTGTGGTTATAAGCGAACTGCAACGAGAAATATTTGGAGGGTTCAATTTCGATACCGAAGACAAAATGCCGGAAGAAATTGTCGAAAAACTGCGCCGCCTTGGAGGGGTAAATCAGTTCATTGGTGAACGCATCGGTTTCCAAAAACGGATTATCCTTGCCGTAGTAGTTCATATTCCAGCGGTAAAGGTCGTGCAGCGAGATGTGATAGCGGATGGGCACATGCTTGAGCCGCTGGGAAAGGGCGAACTGAATGTCGAAAGGAGGCAGACCCACTTTCCCGGGCGCAAAGGTCTTCATCTCTGAGCCCACATTCTTGACTAACAATGTCAGAGAGAGCTGTTTGTCGGGGTGGTGATAGCTGCCGGCCACGTCCACGGCCATACCAAAGGAACTGTATCGCTCGTAGGTGCAGTAAACCAGCTTCCAATTGGCACCGATAGTGAAGTTCGGGGAGAGTTCGCGGCCCCAGCCTAATGCGAGTGCGAAATCGCCGGCATAGAAGGGTCCTGTCTCCACGCCCGCCTCCGTGGCACCCTGAAACTTCCCATATCCCACATGCATCATGGAGGCGGTGAAGCTGCCCGCCTTGGGGAATGTGTAGGAGTAGAGGCCGGAGGTGTAGCAGGTGTTGGCGAAATAGTCGGTGATGTTCATCGACAGGGTGTTGCTGTGCCGCTCGCCGATATAGGAAGGATTCATCCCGATCAGGGAGGCATCGTCATCGTAAACGGATATCAGATTCCCGCCCAGCGCCATCTGCCGCGACGAATAGCTGAAGTTGAGGAAGTTATAAATCATACGCCCACCCGTCTGAGCAACCCCTGAAAGGGCCACGACGAGCAGAAACATCAGAATGGCAATATGTTTACTCTTCGCTGCAATCATTGTGTCAGATGCCAGAGCCCTATGGGGCAAAGGCGGGGCAAAAATACAAAAATTGATTGTCTTTGCCTCCTGATTGTCCCAAAATAATCACCCAAAAGTTTCAACAGGCAAATGCATATTTTTTGTATCTTTGCCGTTTTAATGTTCGGATTTATGAAGAAACTGAATTTTATTATTATTTTATTGACTATTACCACCTTAGTGGCATGTTCTTCACAAAAGAAAAATGAGCCGGAGCAGAAAAAACAGGCTGATGCGGTTCAAACGGAAACGAAAAAAGAAGAAACAAAAACAGACAAAATGACACAGATAAAGATTGAAACTTCCATGGGCAATATCACCATTGCCTTGTACAACGAGACTCCCCAGCATCGCGACAACTTCATCAAATTGGTGAAGGAGAGCTATTACGACGGTGTGCTTTTCCATCGTATTATCAAAGGATTCATGATTCAGACGGGTGATCCGGACTCCAAGACAGCCAAGCCGGGCCAGCGTCTGGGCATGGGTGGTCCCGACTATCGCATTCCCGCCGAGTTCGTGCCGACGCTCTACCACAAACGTGGTGCCGTGGCTGCCGCCCGCGACAACAATCCGGCCAAGGCCTCTTCCGGCTCGCAGTTCTACATCGTGGACGGCACCATTTACGACAACGCCAAACTCGACATGTACGAGCAACGGATAGGCAAGAAATTCAACGCCGAACAACGCCACATCTATTCCACCATCGGCGGTGCCCCCTTCCTGGATGGCGACTATACCGTCTTCGGCGAGGTGGTCTCCGGCATGGAGGTGGTGGACAAGATAGCCTCCCAGCCGAAGGACGGTGCCGACAGACCCAATACGGACATCAAGATCATTCGTGCCACGGTTGTGGAATAAAAGGTGGGAAACGGACGCATGATTGCGTCCAAAAAATTTGGAATCAAAAATAAAAAACAGATAATGAAATCCATTGACGAATTAAGAGCGGAAATAGAAAAATTCAAGATTGAAAATGCAGAGACGCTGGAACAGTTCCGTCTTCAGTTTCTGAGCAAGAAGAGCGAGATTCAGGCATTGTTCGCCGAAATCAAGAACATCGCCCCCGAGGAGCGCAAGTCGTTCGGGCAGCTGGTGAATGAGCTGAAGGACAAGGCCCAACAGCGTTTTGAGGCATGCAAGGAATCAATGGAGGCCTCGCAGGGTGCACAACACACCATCGCCGACGTGACACGCCCGTCTGACAGCATCCCCGTAGGATCCATGCATCCCATCTCCATTATGATGAACCAGGTGCGCCGCATCTTCGAAGACATCGGCTTCACGGCAGTCACCGGGCCGGACATCGAGGACGACTGGCACGTGTTCACCGCGTTGAACTTCCCGGAGGAGCATCCCGCCCGCGACATGCAGGACACCTTCTTCGTGGAGCTGCATCCTGACGTGCTGCTCCGCACGCACACCTCCTCGTTGCAGGTGCGCACGATGGAGAACCAACAGCCGCCCATCCGCGTGATATGCCCGGGCCGCGTGTTCCGCAATGAGGCCATCACCTCCCGCGCCCACTGCATCTTCCATCAGGTGGAAGGACTGTACGTGGCCGAGAATGTCTCCTTCGCCGACATGAAACAAACCCTCCTCTATTTCGCCCAGCGTATGTTCGGTCCCGACGTGCGCATCCGTCTCCGTCCCTCCTATTTCCCCTTCACCGAACCGTCAGCCGAGATGGACATCTCGTGCTACATCTGCGGCGGCGAGGGCTGCAACCTCTGCAAACACACCGGCTGGGTGGAGATCCTCGGTTGCGGCATGGTTGACCCCAACGTATTGGAAAACTGCGGCATAGACAGCAAGAAATACAGCGGCTTCGCCTTCGGTCTCGGCATCGAGCGCATGACCATGCTCAAATACAGAACCAATGACATACGCCTCTATTTCGAGAACGATGTCCGTTTCCTACAGCAGTTCAAAGCTGCCTCCCGGTAATTTAGCTGTTAGCCAATAGCCAAAACTCAAAAGCAAATATCAAAAAACTTAGCAATAATGAATAAAACACAAAAACTGATTAACACAATCCTTGGTCTGATCATAGGTGTTGTGGCTTCTGCTGTGTATATCATGACGGCGGAGCCGACTGTATCTTGGTGGGACTGCGGTGAGTACATCGCTACCACGTCAAAACTCTTAGTGGGACACCCTCCTGGGGCACCCACCTTCCAAATCATCGGACGTATCTGTTCGCTGTTCGCTGGCGGTGATGTCACAAAGGTGGCCTTCTGCATCAACAGCATGTCGGCGGTGTGCAGCGGCCTGACCATCATGCTGCTCTATTTCACCATCGTGCGTTTGGCCCGCAAGCTCGTGGCCAAATATGGGGAGCTGAACACCCCGCGCTTTATCGCCGTATTGGGTTCCGCCCTCGTGGGAGCCATGGCCTACGCTTTCAGCGACACTTTCTGGTTCTCGGCTGTGGAAGGTGAGGTTTACGCCATGTCGTCGTTCTTCACGGCCTTGGTGTTCTGGTGCATCCTGAAATGGGACGAGGAGTACGACCATCCCAAGGCCGGCACCAACCCCAACCGCTGGATTGTGCTGATTGCCTATCTGGTGGGCCTCTCCATCGGTGTGCACTTGCTGAACTTGCTGACCCTGCCCGCCATTGTGCTGATTGTCTATTACAAGCTCTCCAAAGAAGCTACCGGCATGGGTGCCGTGCTCTCCTTCGCCATCATCTCCTTCTTCTTCGCCTTCTTCTGCCCTCCCATCTGGATGCTGGCCATCTGGGCACTGATTACCGTGCCTCTGTTCGTGCTGTGCGCCAAGAGAGGCACGCTGAAATCGAAGGCCGAATGGGGCGTGTTCCTGTCCCTCGGCATCTCGGTGGTGCTGCTGGGCCTGATCCTCTGGGGCATCATCCCGCAGGTGGTCAACCTGGCCGGCAAGTTCGACCTGGCCTTCGTCAACGGCTTGCACCTGCCCTTCAACTCCGGCACCATCTTCTTCTTCCTGCTGATTGCAGCCCTGATAGCCTGGGGCATCTGGTACGGCTACCGCAAGAGCAAACCCACATTGTTACTCGGCACATTCTGCTTTACGATGCTCCTGATCGGCTATTCCACCTTCTTCACCCTGGTGATCCGTTCCAACGCCAATCCGACCATCGACGAGAACAATCCGGAAGATGCTGTGGCTTTGTTAGCCTACCTCAACCGTGAGCAATACGGTTCCAACCCCTTGTTCCACGGACAGACCTATAACACCCGCGTGATTGGTGCCAAGGACGGCAATCCTGTTTATGTAAAGGACATGGTAAACAAACGCTATGTGGTGTCCAACGACCGCAAGGAAGACCAGCCCATCTATGATCCGGCAGGTTGTATGCTCTTCCCGAGAATGTGGTCCCCGGAAAAGAAAGGCGAATATATCAACTGGCTGAACAACCGATACAACAGCGACAGCCCTTCCGACAAGGAGAACCGTCGGCTGCTGGCCCGCGATGTGCCACCCACATGGCAGCAGAATATCAAGTTCATGCAGACATACCAGTTCGGATTCATGTACTGGCGCTATTTCATGTGGAATTTTGCCGGTCGGCAGAACGACCTCCAAGGGCGTGGCGACTACATGAACGGCAACTGGATCTCCGGCATCCCGTTTGTGGACAAGCCTATGGTGGGTAACCAGAATGACCAGCCTTCCGCCATGCAGCGTCCGGGACATAACAAATACTACCTGCTGCCCCTGCTGTTGGGCATCATCGGCATTGTGTTCCAGACGAGAAAAGACACGCAGAACTCCTTTGTGGTGTTCATGCTGTTCATCATGACGGGTCTGGCCATTGCCTTCTACCTCAACATGTATGCCTTCCAGCCGCGTGAGCGTGACTATGCCTTCGCCGCTTCGTTCTACGCTTTCGCCATCTGGATTGGATTCGGTGTGCTGGGCATCTACAATCTTTTTGAAAAATTGAAGAGCAACACGGTGCAGGTGGCAGGTGCTGCCCTTACCACAGTGGCTTGCTTCGGGCTCGTCCCGTGCGTGATGGCCAACGAGAACTGGAACGACCATAACCGTTCCAACCGCTACACGGCGTTGGCAATTGCCAAGAATTATCTGGATTCCTGTGCCCCGAACGCCATCCTGTTCACGTTGGGGGATAACGACACCTTCCCGCTTTGGTACGTCCAAGAGGTGGAGGGCTACCGTACGGACGTACGCGTCTGCAACCTCTCCCTGTTGAGCACCAGCTGGTATGTGGACCAGATGAAGCGTAAGGCCTACAGCTCCGACCCGCTGCCCATCTCCATGACTTGGGACCAGTACAAGGATGGCACCCGCGACGTGCTCTATCTGGAACCCGCCGGTAACCAGTTTGTGGATTTGAAAGCCTTAGTGGATTACATCAAGGATCCGCAATTTGACCATACACGCCATATCCTCCTGCTTTCCCAGGATAAAGGATACAGAAGCAACGGACGTGCTGTGCCGGCCAGCTTCTCCCTCAAGGTGGACAAGGCCAAAGTGCTCGCCAACGGAACGGTCAGTCCTAAGGACTCCGCCCTGATTGTGGACCGTCTGGAATGGAATATGAAGACCAATGCCGTGAATCCGTTTGCCAAGGCCTACATCATCATGATGGACATCCTCGCCAACAACAACTGGGAACGTCCTATCTACTATGCTTCGACCACCGGATCGGAGGCCTATCTCGGATTGGAGGATTACTTCCAGCTGGAAGGCTTCGCCTACCGTCTGGTGCCGATTCGCACTCCGCGTCAAAGCTATTCCGACATCGGCCGCATCAACTCCGAGGTTTTGTATGAGAACCTGATGAATGTCTTCAACGACCATAGCCGTATTGACCGTGTGAACAATCCCAACGCACCCGCGAAGGAAGCCTATCCTTACGATTGGGGCGGCTTCAACGACCCGCGTGTCTATCATAGCGAAGACAACACCCGTCTGGTCTCGATGATTCGTAAGATTTACGACCGTCTGAGTGGCCAGTTGGCAGCCGAAGGCGATCTGGAAAGAGCCGAACAAGTGTTGGACAAAGGCAATGCTATTGTGCCGGATGAGGTCTTCCCGTATGTCTCTGTCATGTCCAACATGTACGGATATACGCAGAACAGCACCTTCTACATGCAGGACTACTTCAATTTGCACACACCTTCCGCTGACAAGAAGGGTATGGAGATGGCAAAAGCCATCTGGAAGGAGATGGTGGAACTGTTCGGATGGTACAACAAGCAGGATGAGAAGACACTGGCCTTCCATGCTGAAGACTTGCGCTACGATTTCATCTTCCTGCATTATTTCCTGAATAATGTGAAATTCCCGACCAACGAGCTGGTGTCCCACTACAAGGAGATGAAGTTTGACCATGTGGCGGAGATTTATGCCAAGACCTTGAATGAAAGAATCACGAAGCAGATCCGGAAACCGGATTTCGACCAGCAGTCGGTGGCCGGCGACTTCCAAGAGTTGCGTCAGATTATGCAGGTGGCGGAGACATGTGGCGATACGGGTACGGCTCAGAAAATCCGTCAGGCGGTGGATGCCCAATTCAACGCCTTGAATGCGATTTCAGCTGGCTTGGGTGGAGCCTTCCAGCGTTTCTTCTACGGCACGCAGGAGGAAGAACAACAGGCAGAATAATTAAGCTTATAGAATATGAAGAAATTTGCAGTGATATTATGCGGTTGCGGCACATTGGACGGGAGTGAAATTCACGAATCCGTGATGACGCTTCTGGCCATTGACCGTAACGATTGTGAGTACAGCATTTTCGCTCCGGATGCCGACCAATACCATGTGGTGAACCACGTGACCGGTCAGGTGATGGAGGAGAAACGCAACATGATGGTGGAGGCCGCGCGCATCGCGCGCGGCAAGATCCGACCGCTGGCCGAATGCCGCGTGGAGGATTTCGACGCCCTCGTATTCCCCGGCGGCAACGGGTCGGCCAAGAACCTGTTCACATACGCCATCAATGGGAAAAAATGCACCGTGCGGGAAGATGTGGCCCAGCTGATCCGCTCCTTCCATGAGCAGAAGAAGCCCATCGGAGCCCTCTGCATCGCACCCGTCATGCTGGCGAAGGTGCTGGGCGACATCACCATCACCGTGGGCAACGATGAGAAAACCATCGACCACGTGACCTCCTTCGGCACCAAACACATCAACACCCAACAGACGGAAGTCATCTCCGACAAGCAGAACATGGTATTCACCACACCGTGCTACATGCTGCCGGCCCGCATCTCCGACATCGCCGACTGCGCCGAAAACCTCATCGAAGCCATTCTGGACAACATTCAGTAACGATGGCCACAGTGGTGATTGTAGGTTTCCCCGGAGCGGGCAAGACCACGTTGGGAAGGAGTCTGGCCGACAGGCTGCATCTTGCTTTCGTGGACTTAGACGCAAGAGTGGAAGAGCGTTACCATATCTCGGTTCCCCATCTTTTCCAAAAGTATGGGGAACCTGCTTTTCGGAAATGCGAGTATGAAACGCTGATAGAAACCCTGTCGCTGCCGGATGTGCTGATTGCCACCGGCGGAGGCGCGCCCTGCTTTGGAGATGCCATGCAGCAAATCAACACATACGCCACCTCCATCTACCTGGAACAGTCTGAAGAGGTCCTTTTCCAACGGCTTCGCAACAGCAACAAGGTGCGTCCGCTCCTGCAACTTTTGGACGATGACGCCCTGCGCGAATATATCCATCGTACCCTGCAAGAACGCGAACCCTATTACCGACAGGCGAAAATGACGTTGAAAGCCGACAATTTGGATGTGGAGCAGTTAGTCAATAAAATTGTATCTTTGCAACTCTAATAGATATTGTATAATGGATTCGTTTGATGATATCAGACCCTATTATGATGATGAAGCCCCCGAAGCCTATCGCAGGGTGATGGAAGACCCGCGCTTCCAGGATGCCATGCGGAAGTGCCTTCCCGATTATTCTATCGAGGATCTGAAAAACGACATGGCCCATTACCACAGCATCGATGAGGTGCAGGCCAATTTCATCCGCCGCTGGATTGAGACCTTTGTAAACCAATATACAACAGGCTACACCTTCTCGGGCATGGAGAACACCTCTCCCGACAAAGCATGTCTCTATATCGGTAACCACCGCGATATCACGTTTGACCCGGCAATGCTGGAGTTCTATTTTTTTATTGAAAAACGGAAGACCTCCAAAATCGCTGTGGGTGACAACCTGATTAACACCCCTGTGCTGGGGGATGTTGCCCGTCTCAACAAAATGATTCTGGTGAAACGGTCGGGTACGCTCCGCGAGAAGCTTGCCAACTCGCACCAGCTGGCCGCTTACATCCAAAAAAGCCTCTTTGAGGAACACGAGTCCGTGTGGATCGCCCAACGCGACGGACGCACCAAGGACGGTCATGACTTCACGAAGCAGGGATTGCTCAAGATGGTGACGATGGGCTATGAGAAGGAGTTGATACCGACCATAAAGAAGCTGAACATCACCCCACTGACAATCTCATACGAATACGAGCCCTGCGACCGGCTCAAGGCCCGCGAGATGGCGTTGAGCGAAAACGGCCCCTATCACAAACAACCCGGCGAAGATTTTGAGAGCATCAAAACGGGTATTTTCTCCCCTAAAGGACACATCACCATGATTGTCGGAACACCCATTCAGAAAGAATTGGACGATATTCCGGCGGAGTTGAACAATAACGACAAGCTCTATCATGTGTGCCAACTTATTGACAAACAAATCTATCAGAATTATCATTTATATCCCAACAATTATATAGCCAACGATTTGATGCACCAGTCCGAGCAGTATGCCGGTTTCTACACGCCAGAGCAGAAGGAACAGTTTGTACAATATCTGAACCGCAAAGCGGTGGTGCAGGATGTGTCGCGCGAGAAGATGATGCACTATCTGCTGCGCATCTATGGTACGCCCGTGGACAACCATTACCAAAATTCCTGAAATAATCAATAATAAATCATAACAACCATAGCAATGGATGAAAAACAACCCCCGTCGAAAATGAAAATTTTGGTCATACGCCTGAGCTCCATCGGCGATATTGTGTTGACCACACCCGTCATCCGGGCAATCAAAGAACAATTGCAGGATGTGGAATTGCATTTTCTGACCAAGAAGGCAAACGAGCTTGTCGTCGCCTCGAATCCCCACATTGACAAAATCCATTTTTACACTCCCGACAATCTGTCTGCCCTCATGCAAGAGCTGAAGGCGGAACAGTTCCAGGTAGTGGTGGATTTGCAGAAGAGCCATCGCTCCAGACAGGTGGTGCGCCGTTTGAAGGTGCCCCACTCCACGTTTCACAAGTACAATTTCCGCAAAGGGCTTTGTGTATGCCTGAAATTGAACTTCCTTCCGGATGTGCATATTGTGGATCGTTACTTTGATGCTGTCTTGGACTTGGGTGTGCTGAACGACCACAAGGGGTTGGAGTTCCATGTGCCGGAAAACGCCGCCTTTGACGAGGACGACCTGCCAATGGTCTTCGAAGACGGATTTGTGGCGGTGGTGTTGGGTGGACAACATGCCACCAAACGCATTCCGGTTTCCAAGGTGGTTGAGATTGGCAGCATCCTCCACAAGCCCATCATGTTGCTTGGAGGCAAGGATGTCATCAACGAGGGAGAGGAGGTCGTGGCTGCATTGGGAGGTCGTGCCTACAACGGATGCGGAAAATACTCTCTGTACCAGTCGTGTTCCATTCTGGACCAGGCCGATTGCGTCATTACCGGCGATACGGGCCTCATGCACATTGCGGCGGCGCTGCGCAAACCCATCGCTGTTTTGTGGGGTAACACCATCCCCGAGTTCGGAATGTATCCGTATATGCCCGGGCAGCGGGAACTGTTCCGCAATTTCGAAGTGTGCCCGCTGGGCTGCCGTCCCTGCTCCAAACTGGGACACCAGCGCTGCCCGCGCAAACATTTCAAGTGTATGAACAACATCCCCGCCGTGGAGGTGGCCGATTGGGTTAACAGATTTTAAGATTGTCGTATGTCAAAAAAACAGGTTTTCGATCAGCCTATCACCATACAGGGAACCGCCTGCTTCCTGTCGGATGCGCATTTCCATGTGCCCGAAAACGAGGAAAGCCGGAAAAGGGAGGAGAGTTTGATCCGTTTTTTAGACAAACATAGGGAACAGATACAACATTTGTTCCTTTTGGGCGATATGTTCGATTTCTGGTTCGAGTACCGCGATGTGGTGCCCAAGGGTTATTTTAGACTTTTTAACACTCTGTATGAACTGCATCTGTCGGGAGTGGAGATATACTATTTCACGGGTAACCACGACATGTGGGTGCGTAACTATTTCCAGCAGGTGTTCGGATGCCAGGTCTTCAAACGCCCGCAAGCTTTCATCTTGAACGGGAAACGCTGTCTGGTAGGCCATGGCGACGGTCTTGGCGGGCGGCAGTTTGGCTACCGTTTTATCAAGGCGGTTTTCGGATTCAAGCCCAATCAGGTGTTATACAGCACGTTGCATCCTCATCATGCCTTCTCTATCGCCCGTTCCTGCTCGCGCAAGAGCCGCAGTTCCCATAAGCCAGAGAGCCTCGTCTTCACCCGCGAGGAAGAGCCGCAGGTGCGTTATGCCCGCTCGGTGCTGGAATCGGAGCCGGTGGACTACTTCATCTTCGCACACCGGCACATACCGGTCACGTATAAGCTGACCGACATGTCCACGTACATCAATACGGGCGACTGGCTGGACAACTTCAGCTATGTGATGTTCACGGACCAAACGCCGGAACTGTTGTTTTACCATAAAGGATAAGTGTTTGTAATTGTCGGTGGTCGTTGCCGTTGTAGCCGAGCTTACAGTTTCAGCGTGTCGAAATTCTTCCCGAATACGCTGGAGGTTTTGGTGATGGTGACGAACGCGGTGTCGTCAATCTCCTTGATGATGCGGGTGACGCGCACCTTGTCGCTGCGGTGGGCGATGATGAGCAGCACATCGCTCTCCTGACGGTTATAAGCCCCATAGCCTTTGAGAAAGGTGGCCCCGCGATGCAGTTCCTGGTTGATACGGCGGGAAATATCATCGTTCTTTTTGGAGAAAACCATGAACTGGTAAGTCTGGTGGAAGCCGTCGATCACCGTGTCGGCCACCAACATACCCACAAAGAGC